>NZ_CEEDOS010000023.1:0-77797 GCF_979256525.1 Klenkia sp. AC732
GTGCTGGGTGGCTGAGCCACCTGGCTGGGGGACAGGCCGCGGTTGACGGCGGCCCAACCCCCAGCTGGGCGGCTCAGCCACCCAGCGAGGAGGGCTCATCCACCTGGGGGGCGGCTCAGCCACCCAGCGGGGACGGCTCAGCCACCCAGCGGGGACGGCGCCGCATCCGCTGCTGCGGTCGACGACGCGTTGCTGATCCGCAGGTGCGTGTCTATGGTGCGCGATGTGACTGCCACCTACCGGATCGCCGAGGCCGCGGAGCTCCTCGGGGTCAGCGACGACACGGTCCGCCGCTGGATCGACAGCGACCGGCTCGCCGCCTCCCGGGGCGGGAGCGGGCCGGCCCAGGTCGACGGCGCCGACCTCGCCCGGGTGGCCACCGAGCTGCGCGAGGCGCCGGCGCCGGGGACGACCAGCGGCTCCAGTGCCCGCAACCGGCTCACCGGCATCGTCACCCGCGTCGTCCGGGACACCGTGATGGCGCAGGTGGAGATCCAGTGCGGCCCCTACCGGATGGTCTCGCTGATGAGCCGCGAGGCAGCCGACGAGCTGGGTCTGGAGACCGGCGTGCGCGCCGTGGCCACGGTCAAGGCCACCCAGGTCAGCGTCGACGTCCCCTGATCCCACCGGAACGACAAGAGCCGGAACGACGAGAGAAGGCCCCGTGCGTCTGCGTGCTCCCCTGACCCTGGCTGCCGCCGGGCTGCTCGCCCTCACCGCCTGCGGGGGGTCCACCACGGACGCCGCGTCGCCCGCCGACGGGACGGCGGCCGGGGGCGGGCTGACCGGCACGCTCACCGTCTTCGCCGCCGCCTCGCTGACCGACGTGTTCACCGACCTGGGGGACCGGCTGATGGCCGACAACCCCGGGCTGACGGTCACCTTCAACTTCGCCGGCAGCTCCGCGCTGGCCACCCAGGTCACCCAGGGCGCACCGGCCGACGTGTTCGCCAGCGCCAACCAGACCCAGATGACCGTGGTCACCGACGCCGGGCTGGCCGACGGCGACCCGACGGTGTTCGCCGAGAACGTGCTGGCCATCGCCGTCCCCGAGGGCAACCCGGCCGACGTCACCGGCATCGCCGACTTCGGCGACGCCGACCTGACCCTGGCGGTCTGCGCACCGGACGTGCCCTGCGGGGCGGCCGCCGAGCAGGTCTTCGAGGCTGCCGGGGTCACCGCGCAGCCCGACACCCTGGAGGAGGACGTCCGCGCCGCGCTGACCAAGGTGGAGCTCGGCGAGGTGGACGCCGCGCTGGTCTACGCCTCCGACGTGCAGTCCGCCGCGGGCCGGGTGGAGGGCATCGCGTTCCCCGAGGCCGAGGACGCCGTCAACGACTACCCGATCGCGCAGCTGTCGGATGCGCCCAACCCCGAGGCCGCCCGGGCGTTCCTGGACCTGGTCGGGTCCGAGGCCGGGCAGCAGGCGCTCACCGACGCCGGGTTCCGGAGCCCGTCGAACTGAGCACCGCGCCCGCCCCGCCCCGGCGCCGTCGTCGACGGCCCCGGGGCGGTGGTGTGCCCACACCCCTGCTGGTCCCGGCGCTGCTGGGCGTGGCGTTCCTGGTGCTGCCGCTGGTCGGGCTGCTGGTCCGGGCGCCGTGGTCGGACCTGCTGCCCCAGCTGGCCGAGCCCCAGGTCGGCCAGGCGCTGCGGCTGTCGCTGCTCTCGGCGACCCTGGCGACCGCGGTGTCGCTGGTCCTCGGCGTCCCGATCGCGTGGGTGCTGGCCCGCTCTACGTTGCCCGGCCGGTCGGTGCTGCGCGCGATCGTGACCGTGCCGCTGGTGCTGCCCCCGGTGGTCGGCGGCGTCGCGCTGTTCCTGGTGCTGGGCCGGCAGGGGATCGTCGGCCGGTTCCTGTACGAGCAGTTCGACCTGACGATCCCGTTCACCACGACCGCCGTGGTCATCGCCGAGACGTTCGTGGCCATGCCGTTCCTGGTGATCAGCGTGGAGGGCGCGCTGCGCGCCGCCGGCGCCCGCTTCGAGGACGCCGCCGCCACCCTGGGGGCCGACCGGTGGACGACGTTCCGCCGGGTGACCCTGCCGCTGGTGGCCCCCGGGGTCGCGGCCGGCGCGGTGCTCTGCTGGGCCCGGGCGCTGGGCGAGTTCGGTGCCACCATCACCTTCGCCGGCAACTTCCCGGGGACGACGCAGACGATGCCGCTGGCGGTCTACCTGGCCCTGCAGTCGAACCCGGAGGCGGCGATCGTGCTGTCGCTGGTGCTGCTGGGGGTCTCGCTGGCCACCCTGCTGCTGCTGCGCGACCGCTGGCTGGGCCGCTCGGGTAGCCCGGTCTCGTGAGCCTGCGCGCGCACGTCGTCGTCCGGCGGGGGGCACTGCTGGTCGACGTCGACCTGACCGTCGCCGACGGCGAGGTGCTGGCCGTGCTGGGCCCCAACGGCGCCGGCAAGTCCACGGTCCTGCGGGTGCTGGCCGGGCTGCTCGCCCCGGACGGCGGCCGGGTGGCGCTCGACGTCCCGGGCGGTGAGGTGGTCTGGGACGACGACGAGGTGCACGTCCCGCCCCACCAACGGCCGCTGGGCGTGGTGTTCCAGGACCACCTGCTCTTCCCGCACCTGTCGGTGACCGACAACGTGGCCTTCGGGCTGCGCACCCGCGGGGTCCGCCGGGCCGCCGCCCGGACGACGGCCGGCGCGTGGTTGGACCGGGTCGGCCTGGCGGGCCTGGGCGACCGGCGGCCGACCCAGCTGTCCGGGGGGCAGGCGCAGCGGGCGGCGCTGGCCCGGGCGCTGGTGGGGGAGCCCCGGCTGCTGCTGCTGGACGAGCCGTTGTCGGCCCTGGACGCCCGCACCCGCCTCACCGTGCGCGCGGAGCTGCGCCGGCACCTGGCCGAGTTCGCCGGCTGCACGGTGCTGGTGAGCCACGACCCGGTGGACGCGATGGCGCTGGCCGACCGGGTCGTCGTCGTCGAGGACGGCGTCGTGGTGCAGGAGGGCACCCCGGCCGAGGTGGCCCGGATGCCGCGCACGGACTACGTGGCCCGACTGGTCGGGTTGTCGTTGCTGCCCGGGCAGGGCCGGGGGACGACGGTCGTGCTGGACGGCGGGGGAGTGGTGGCGGTCGGGGAGCCGGCCGAGGGACCGGTGTTCGTCGCCGTCCGGCCCGAGACGGTGGCGTTGTACCCGGCCCGTCCCGAGGGCAGCCCGCGCAACGTCTGGCCGGTCCGGCTGGTCGGCGCGACGCCGCACGGTTCGACGGTGCGCTGCGACCTGGGCGGTGAGGTGCCGCTGACCGCCGACGTCACGGCGACGGCGTTCGCGGAGCTGGGCCTGGTGCCCGGGTCCTCGGTCTGGGCCTCGGTCAAGGCCTCCGAGGTCGCTGTCTACCCGCGCTGAGAGGGCCGCCCGCCGGCGGACCGAGTCGTCTCTGATCAGCGCAAACACCGCAACCTGCGCGGTGGTCAGCGAAAATCCGAAAAGCCTTTCCTGACCCCAGTGGTGTGACATAGCTTGCTCTCAGGCCTGGCCCCGTCGACCCGACGGGAGCCCGCGTCGGCCGGCCCCCGCAGTGCCCGCGGGGACGAGCCCCCATCGACCTGGAGGACACCGATGTCCGACACCACCCTGCCCTCCCGGGACCTGTCCCGGCGCCGCTTCCTCGCCGGCTCGGCCGCTGCCGGGCTGACCGTCACCATGGCCGGGGCGCTGCCCACGGCGGCCTTGGCCGCGGGGCCCAGCTTCGACCTGGCCTCCGGCGTCTTCGACGTCCGGATCGACCAGGCGACCGGGGCGATCCACACGCTGGTCAACCCCGCCGACGGGCTGCGCACGAACTACGTGGCCAACCCGACGTCGCGGCCCGCCTTCGACATCAACGACTCCCGGTGGACCGGGGACGTCCTGCTCAACGTGCGTCGCGCCAGCGCGACGGCGGGGACCCCGATGACGACGAGCCTGTCCGACGACATCCGCCAGGTCACCTCCAGCGCTGCCGGCGTGCAGGTCACCTACGCCGGCACCCCGGCCAACGCCAACGGGATCCGCGGTCTGTCGCTGACGTCGGCCTACAGCCTCACGGGCACCGCGCGGGACCGGCTGTCCTGGACGATCACCCTGAAGAACACCTCGACCGAGGCCCTGGAGATCCAGGACCTCGGGTTCCCGGTGCTGATGAACGCCTTCTGGAACGCCGGTGACCAGACCGGCATCTACGAGCAGAACGTCGGCCGGCACTCCTTCGTCGGCAAGGACGGCTCCTACGTGTACTGGCAGCGCCCCAACGGCGTGGGTCCCTACCTGGTGATGACCCCGCAGCCCGGGACCGGGCTGGAGTTCAAGAACAAGGCGGGGGAGGGGGAGGGCCCCTTCGGCGAGGTCACCCCCAGCTTCGAGGGGGTCGTGGAGTTCTACATCCACTCCAAGGCCGTCGCCTTCGCCCGCCGCAACGACGCCGCCCAGTACCTGCCGGCGACCTCCACGACGCTGGCCCCCGGCGCCGAGAAGACCTGGGGCTTCACCTTCCGCTGGGCCGGGGACTACAAGGACCTGCGCGACGTCCTGTTCGACGCCGGCGTCGTCGACGTCGTCTCGCTGCCGGGCATGGTCATCCCGCAGGACACCGCCGCCACCCTCGCGGTCCGCGCCAAGGACGGCATCACCGGCGTCGTGGCCCAGGGCACCCAGACGACCATCACCCCCCGCGGCACGCGCAACGGGTACCAGCTCTACGAGCTGCGGTTCACCGGGCTGGGGCCCCGCTTCGTGACCGTGCAGTACGGCAACGGGCGGGAGTCGGTCCTGCAGTACGCCTCGATGCGCCCGATCGAGGAGCTCATCGAGTCGCGCACCACCTTCCTGACCACCAAGCAGCAGGCCCGTACGACCCGCGGGTACGACGGCGCCTACCTGCAGTGGGACATGACCCGCGAGCGGCTCATCACCTGGGACGACTACCCCCCCGGTGGCTGGAAGGAGTGGATGGCCGGCGGCTCCGACGACCTCGGGCTGGGCCCGGCCGTCTTCCTGGCCGAGAAGAACCTGCGCTCGCCCAAGCAGGCCGAGATCACCTCGATCGACTACTACCTGCAGAACTTCATCCTGGGCTACATGCAGAGCCGCACCGAGAACGGCCAGCGCACCTGGCAGGTGTACCGCTGGTACGACGGCCGCGACGACACCCCGAACGACCAGCAGGTGTGGCGCGCCTACAACTACGTGCACATCGCGAACACGTACTACCTGATGTACCAGGTCAAGAAGGCCTACCCGGCCCTGACCACGGCGTTCACGCCGGCGCAGTACCTGGACATGGCCTACCAGACGCTCAACGCCATGTTCACCAAGATCCCGCTGCCCACGCCGATCGGTGACGCGGCGCGGATCCACGGGATGATGGGGGAGTCGACCTACCCGGACATCCTGGCGGCGCTGGACGCCGAGGGGCAGACCACCCAGTCCGCCCGGTTGCGCTCGCTCATCGAGGCCAAGCGCGACTACCTCTTCGGGCAGGAGTACCCCTTCGCGTCCGAGATGAGCATCGACACGACGGGCTTCGAGTCCAACTACACCCTGGCCAAGATGTACGGGAACCGGGCGCTGGCCGACAAGTGCATGACGGCGTCGCTGGCCTGCCGCGGCATGCAGCCGCTCTGGTACTTCTACGGCTCGGACAACCGGCACATGGGCGAGTCCTGGTGGAACCTGGGCTACGAGTGCCAGCTCGGCGCCTGGCAGCAGCAGGACTACCTGAGCACCTACGCCGCACCCACCGACCGCGACTTCGACGACGCCATGCGCTCGACCTACGGTGCCTGGCTGGCCGGGTGGGCGCTGATCAACTCCGGGCAGATCAGCCCCGCGGCGGTGAACACCGGGGCGGCGGCCTGGATCTTCCAGAGCGAGAAGGGCGCGATCGCCAACTACAGCAACATCCCGATCCTGGACGGCTGGTGGGCCTGGTCCGGCGAGGCCGACCTGGGCTTCTGGGGCGGGTTGAGGTCGGCGTCGGTCAACGTCGTGGACGACGACGTCGTGGGGCTCTACGCCTACGGCGGTGACCTGACGCTGACCTCGGGCGTGCAGACGATCGTGCCCAAGGACGGCGTCCGCACCGCGTTCACGATGTACAACCTGGGCACCCTGGGTGTGCAGCTGGCCCGGACCCGCTACACCCGGGCCGAGGTCGCCACCGACCGCAGCCGGATCACCCTCACGCTGCAGAACGTCTCCGGCGGCACGTACTCCCCGCGGATCACGGTCACCAACCTGCCTGCGGGCAGCTACGCCGTCTCGGTCAACGGTGCGGTCAGCGGCACGCAGCTGGTCAGCGACGGGCGGACGGCGAGCGTCGAGGTGTCCGGCCTCACCGGGGCCTCGAGCGTGGTGGCGCTGACGGCGCAGACCAACGTCGCCGGGGCCGCGACGGCGGCCGCCTCGTTCACCGCCGCCTGGAACCGGGTGGGCGGCCTCAACGACGGCGCGCAGCCCACCACCTCCCGCGACGTGTCCCCCGACGACAACGCCACCACCTGGGGGGCCTACCCGCAGGTGAGCCAGCAGTGGGTCGAGTACACCTGGCCCGCGGCGCGGAGCCTGCGCCGGGTCGGGGTCTACTTCGTGGACAACCTGGACGCCAACGGCAACGGCATCACGGTGCCGGCGTCCTGGTCGGTGCAGTGGTGGGACGCCGGGACGAGCACCTGGCGCGCCGTCGCCGGCGCCAGCGGCTACCCGACCGCGGCGAACACCTACAACACCGCGACGTTCACCCCGGTGACGACGACCAAGCTGCGGCTGGTGCTGAACGCACGCGGCACGGTCAGCGGCAAGGGCAGCCTGGGCATCAAGGAGTGGCAGGTGTTCTGAGCCGGGATGGCCGGGCGGGTGGGGCGTCTCGACGTCCCGCCCGCCTGTCTGCCGGCTCAGCCGGCAGCGGTCAGTGCAGCGGCGCGGTGGACGAGCGCGTCACGACGCGGCCGGCCTGGATCTCCACGCCGTGCCCCTCGCGGCCCTCGATCGCCGCCGCCAGCCGCAGCGCGGCGACCCGGCCCAGGTTCTCCAGCCCCGGGTCCACGGTGGTCAGCGGCGGCCGGGAGTCCAGGCTGAGGACCTCCCAGTTGTCGTAGCCGATCACCGACACCTCCTCGGGCACCTTCCGACCGGCCTCGAGCAGGGCGTCCAGCACGCCTCGGGCGATCTGGTCGGAGCCGGCGAAGACCGCGTCCAGGTCCGGGTCCCGGTCCAGCAGCAGCCGGGTCGCCCCGCGCCCCCAGGCCTCGCTCCAGCTGCCGTACATGACCTCGCCGCCGGCCAGCGCCAGCCCGGCGTCGGACAGGGCGCCCAGTGCGCCGGCGGCCCGGTCGTGCGAGGCGCCGTAGCTGGGGTCCCCGGTGATGTGGGCGATCCGGCGCCGGCCGCAGGTGACCAGGTGCTCGACGGCCATCCGCCCGCCGGCCTGCTCGTCCACGACCACGGACATGTCCGCGGGGTCGTCTGAGGGGGCGTAGGCGTAGACGACGGGGACGCCCAGGTGCCCCAGCGAGTGCCGCGGGTCGGGCCGGGCCCCCACCACGATGAGCCCGTCCACCCGTCGGGAGATCAGAGCGCGCAGGTGGTGCTGCTCGCGGAGCCGGTCACCGCGGGCGTCGCACAGCAGCACCGACATCTTCTCCGAGCCGAAGGCGTCCTCGACGCCGCGCATCACCGGGATGCTGAACCGGCCGACGAGGTCGGAGGTCAGCAGCCCCACGGTCCCGCTGCGCTGGGACACCATGCCCTGCGCCATCGCGTTCGGGGAGAAGTCCAGCTCCTCGGCAGCGGTCTGCACCCGGAGCCTGGTCGCCGCGCCCACGTGCTGGCGGTTGTTGAGCGCCTTGGACGCCGTGGCGATCGAGACCCCGGCCCGGGCAGCCACCTCCCGCAGGGTCACCGCCCGCCCACGGCGCGCGGGGACGACCTCGTCGAGCGTCACGGATCTCCTCCCTGCCGAGTGTCTACTGCGACACATCGGGACTCTAGCGCGAGGCCCTTGACCGCATGCCGTCTCGTCGATATGGTCCGAAAACGTTTTAGCGACGTGGATCACGAGCGCGGCGTCGAGGGGTCTTGTGTCAACAGGGCAGCTCGATCCCGACCGCCTGGGGCGCCATGCTCGTCCGAAACTGTTTTCTGAAGTACAGGTGCGGCGAGACCACGCCGCTGACAGGAAGGCACGACACGATGACGTGGACACCACGCCGCCGCACCACCCGGGTCGCCGCAGCGCTCGCTGTGGCCACCATGACCGCAGCCCTGGGCGCCTGTGGGGGCGGCTCGGACGGGCCCGCCGCCACCGGTGACGCCTCCAACGTGGAGGGCGTCGACGACGGCACCACCCTCACGCTCTGGACGCGCGCCCCGCTGGAGGCCCAGGCCAACCTGCTGGTCGACGCCTACAACGCCAGCCACGACAACCAGGTCGAGCTGACCGTCGTCCCCAACGACGACTACGTCGCCAAGGTCGGCGCGGCCGCCGGTTCCGGCGACCTGCCCGACCTGTTCGCCGCCGACGTCGTCTACCTGCCGAACTGGACCTCCGCGGGCCTGTTCAGCGACATCACCGAGCGCATCGGCAACCTGGACTACGCCGACCAGATCAACCCCGCCGTCCTGGACGCCGGCACCTACGAGGACCAGCAGTACGTGCTGCCCTTCGTGCTGGACCTCTCGGTCATGTTCTACAACAAGGACCTCTACCGCGAGGCCGGTCTGGACCCCGAGCAGGGCCCCACGACCCTCACCGAGTTCCGTGACCAGGCGCTGGCCGTGCAGGCGCTGAACAAGCCCGACACCTACGGCACCTACTTCGGTGGCAACTGCGGCGGCTGCGGCGTCTTCACCTGGTTCCCGATGCTCTGGGCCAGTGGCGAGGAGGTCCTCGAGGACGACGGCACCACGGCCAACCTGGCCAGCGACACCGCGCAGGACGTGTACGGCATCTGGCGCGACCTCGAGGACGCCGGCGCCATCGCGCCCGGCGCCGCCGACGAGACCGGCGCCACCTGGACCGCTCAGTTCCAGGAGGGCCAGATCGGCGTCATGCCGTACCCGGCCACCCTGCTGCAGACCGCCAGCGAGACCGTGGACGTCGGCGTGACCGCCATCCCCGGGATCGACGGCGGCACCTCGACCTTCGTCGGTGGTGACGGCCTGGGCATCAGCAAGGACTCCGACACGCCCGACCAGGCCTGGAACTTCATGCAGTGGCTGATGAGCGAGGACGCACAGGTCGAGGTGCTGGCCGCGAACAACGTGACCCCGGCCCGCGCGGACTTCCTGGACAACTCCTACGCGACCGACCCCCGGGTCCAGCTGATCAACGAGGTCTCGACCGCCGCTGACAGCCAGACCCCGATCGCGCTGAACTTCCAGCAGGCCTTCAACGCCGTCGGCAGCCCGTGGAGCACCTTGTTCCGCAACCAGGTCTTCGGCGACGCCTCCACCCTCGAGGCCGACAACGAGGCCATCACCGAGGCACTCCAGCAGTAGCGCTCCCACGGTGCCGCCGGCCTCCGGGCCGGCGGCACCGTGCAGCCCCACCGAGCGCCGACCTGGACGAGGAGAACTCCATGGCGACCACCCCCAGCACGGCCCCTCCCCCCACGGAGGACGGTCCCCGCCGTCCCGCCGTGCGCCCGCGCGTCACCCGCCGGGCCCGTGCGCGACGACGTCAGGGCGCGCTCTACGCCGCCCCGACCGCGCTGTTCCTCATCGTCTTCTTCGTCGTCCCGGTCATC
The DNA here is from genome assembly GCF_979256525.1 of Klenkia sp. AC732. Lineage (NCBI taxonomy): Bacteria > Bacillati > Actinomycetota > Actinomycetes > Geodermatophilales > Geodermatophilaceae > Klenkia > Klenkia sp. AC732. The sequence continues at coordinate 9,737 of NZ_CEEDOS010000023.1, forward strand.
CTGGTGTTCCGGATGTCGGTCTCGGACTGGGGCCTGTTCACGGGGGACCTCGGGCTCAACGCGCCGGAGAACTTCACCAAGGCCCTCGACGACCGGCTCTTCTGGCCGGCGGTCTGGTTCACCCTGAAGTACACGGTCGTGACGACCGTGATCCTGCTGGGCCTGGCGCTGGCGATGGCCCTGGTCGTCCAGGAGTCCGGCCGCTGGTCGGCCTTCGTGCGGACCTCGTTCCTGGTGCCCAGCGCGCTGGGCCTGGCCTCGGCGTCGCTGCTGTTCTACGCGCTGTACTCACCGCAGGCCAGCCCGTTCAACGCCGTGCTGGAGTGGACCGGGATCAGCGAGGACCCGGTGTCCTTCCTGGGCAGCCCGGACCGTGCGCTGTGGTCGACCGTCGCGCTGGTGGTCTGGCGCTTCGCCGGCTTCTACATGCTGCTGCTGCTCGTGGGGCTCCAGTCGATCCCCGGCGACGTCTACGAGGCCGCCCGCCTCGACGGTGCCAGCGCGCTGCAGACCTTCCGCCGCATCACGCTGCCGCTGCTCAAGCCCTCCCTGGCGCTCTGCACGATCCTGTGCATCACGGGCTCGCTGCTGGCCTTCGACCAGTTCTACATCCTGACGAAGGGCGGGCCGGACAACAGCACGGTCACCATCGTCCAGCTCGTCTACTCCATGGCCTTCCAGGGCTCCAACGACCTGGGCCGCGCCGCGGCCCTGTCGATCGTCGTGCTGGGCGGGCTCATCGTGCTCAACGCCGTCCAGTTCCTCGGTCTGCGAGGGGACAAGGACGCATGACCACCACCCCCGCGGCCTCTGCCGCGCCGTTGACCGACGGCGCCGACCCGGCCGCCACCCCGACCACCGCCAGCATGGGCCGGCGCCCTCGACGTCCCTCGGCCTCGCTGGCCAGCATGGGCCAGCGGACCTTCACCGGTGCGCTCGCGCTGCTGTTCCTCTTCCCGATGCTGTGGGCCGCCGTCTCCTCCGTCTCCCCGCAGGGCGGGACAGCGCAGACCGACGGCTACGGCTTCGCCAACTACGAGACGCTGGCCAACTACCAGGCGGGCATCGGGCAGTACCTGCTCAACTCCACGATCGTCTCGGTGCTCACCGTGCTGCTCACCGTCGGGGTCTCGCTGCTGGGCGGTTACGCCTTCGCCCGCTTCCAGTTCCCCGGCAAGAACCTGCTCTTCCTGGGCACGCTGGCGATCCTCATGGTCCCCTACGCGACCCTGCTGATCCCGCTCTACGTGCTGCTCAACGACCTGGGCATGCAGAACTCGCTGGTCGGCCTGGCGCTGGTGCTGACGATGTTCCAGCTCCCCTTCGCCACCTTCATGATGCGGATCTCTTTCGAGGCCGTGCCCAAGGAGCTGGAGGAGGCGGCCCTCGTCGACGGCTGCGGGAGCTTCACCGCCCTCGTCCGGGTGCTCCTGCCCGCCGTCCGGCCCGGCCTGATCACCGTGGGGATCTTCGCGTTCCTCGCGGCCTGGAACGACTTCATCACCCCGCTGATCCTGATCTCCGACTCCACCAAGGTGCCGCTGCCGCTGGCAGTCGCCAACCTGCGCGGCCAGACCATGGGCATCGTCGACTACGGCGCCACCGAGGCCGGCGTCGTCGTCCTCGCGCTGCCCTGCGTCCTGATCTTCCTCCTCCTGCAGCGCCACTACGTGCGCGGCTTCATGTCCGGCGCACTCAAGGGATGACCGTGACCCTCACTTCCACGACCACATCGGACGACGTCGTCCGGACGCCGTCCGCCCGCGGACCGGTGGCCCCCTCCCGCGGCACGCTGCAGCCGTTGCGCCTGGACCAGGTCGCGGTGACCGGCGGCCCCTGGGGGCGGCGGCAGGACGTCAACGCGGATGCCACGCTGGCCCACGTCGAGCACTGGCTCGAGCGCGAGGGCTGGCTGGGCAACTTCGACGCCACCGCCGCCGGTGCCTCCGGCGCCGACCGGGCCGGCCGCGAGTTCGCCGACAGCGAGACCTACAAGCTCCTCGAGGCGATGGCCTGGGAGCACGGCCGCACCGGTGACGCCGAGCTCGACGCGCGACTGCAGGCGATCGTCGCCCGGGTCGCGGCCGCGCAGGCCCCCGACGGGTACCTCAGCACCGCCTTCGGGCGCCCGGGCACCCCCGACCGGTGGACCGACCTGGAGTGGGGCCACGAGCTCTACTGCCTGGGCCACCTGTTCCAGGCCGGTGTCGCCCGGGCCCGGACGGCCGGCCCGGACCTGCTGCTGCAGGTGTGCACCCGCGCCGCCGACCTGGTGTGCGACGTCTTCGGACCCGGCGGCATCGAGTCGGTCTGCGGGCACCCGGAGATCGAGCCGGCGCTGGTGGAGCTCTACCGGGTCACCGGTGAGCGTCGCTACCTGGAGCAGGCCCGGCTCTTCCTGGAACGCCGCGGCCACCAGGTGCTCTCCGAGATCGAGTTCGGTCGCTCCTACTTCCAGGACGACGAGCCGATCCGGGACGCCGAGGTGCTGCGCGGGCACGCCGTGCGCGCCACCTACCTCTCCTCGGGCGCCGTCGACCTCGCCGTCGAGACCGGTGACGACGAGCTGCTGGCCGCCGTCGTGCGGCAGTGGGACGCGACCGTCGCCCGCCGCACCTACCTGACCGGTGGCATGGGCTCCCGGCACCAGGACGAGGCGTTCGGCGAGGACTTCGTGCTGCCCCCGGACCGGGCGTACTCCGAGACGTGCGCGGGCATCGGCTCGGTCCAGCTGGCCTGGCGCCTGCTGCTGGCCCAGGGCGACCCCCGGTACGCCGACCTGATCGAGCGCACCCTCTACAACGTCGTGGACGCCGGTCCCTCGGCCTCGGGCACCGCGTTCTTCTACACGAACACGCTGCACCAGCGGGTCCTGGGCACCGTCCCGGACCCCGACCAGGCGGTGCCCCGCGCGGCCTCCTCGTTGCGGGCACCGTGGTTCGCGGTGTCCTGCTGCCCCACCAACGTGGCCCGCACCTTCGCCAGCCTGCAGACCCTGCTGGCCACCACCGACGACGAGGGCGTGCAGGTCCACCAGTACGCCCCGGCCACCCTCACCGCCGACCTGCCCGGTGACCGGCGCCTGGCCCTCCGGGTGGTCACCGACTACCCGCGCAGCGGTCGGGTCGAGGTCGTCGTGGACGAGGCCCCCGGCACCCCGGTGACGCTCACCCTGCGGGTGCCGTCCTGGGCCGTGGGCGCGACGCTGTCCGACGGCGGCACCACCTCCCCGGTGGCGCCGGGGTCGGCTGCGGTCACCCGGGTGTTCGCCGCCGGCGACGTCGTCCGCCTCGACCTGCCGGTCGCCCCGCGGTTCACCGTGGCCGACGGCCGGATCGACGCCGTCCGGGGCACCGTGGCCGTCGAGCGCGGGCCGCAGGTGCTCTGCGTGGAGTCCGTCGACCTGCCGGGCCGGGTGCACGTCGACGAGCTCGTCGTGGACACCTCCCAGCCCCCGGTCGAGGTCGACGGCGAGGTCCAGGTGCAGGGCTGGCTGCGGCCGCACGCCGACGCCGCCTGGCCCTACGGGACGCCCGGGGAGCCGGCGCCCGCCGCGTCGACCCCGACGCAACCGGTCCGCCTGGCCCCCTACGCGGACTGGGCCGAGCGCGGTCCCACGACCATGCGCGTCTTCCTGCCCGCGGCCTCCACCACCGCTCCCGCCACCACGACCCCCCAGGAGGCCTGACATGGCCGCAGTGACCTTCGCCCAGACGACCCAGCGCTACCCCGGGTCGGACCGCCCGGCCGTCGACGGGCTGGACCTGGAGATCGCCGACGGCGAGTTCCTGGTGCTGGTCGGCCCGTCGGGCTGCGGGAAGTCCACCTCGCTGCGGATGCTGGCCGGCCTGGAGGACGTCACCGAGGGCAGCATCCTGATCGGGGGCAAGGACGTCACCGACCTGCCGCCCAAGGACCGCGACATCGCGATGGTCTTCCAGAACTACGCCCTCTACCCGCACATGACCGTCGGGCAGAACATGGGCTTCGCGCTGAAGATCGCCGGCATGGACAAGGCCGAGATCTCCCGGCGGGTCGCCGACGCCGCCGAGATCCTCGACCTCACCGAGTACCTGGACCGCAAGCCCAAGGCGCTGTCCGGTGGCCAGCGCCAGCGGGTCGCGATGGGGCGGGCCATCGTCCGCAACCCGCAGGTCTTCCTGATGGACGAGCCGCTGTCCAACCTGGACGCCAAGCTCCGCGTCCAGACCCGCACCCAGATCGCCTCGCTGCAGCGCAGGCTCGGCGTCACGACCGTCTACGTCACCCACGACCAGGTGGAGGCGATGACGATGGGCGACCGGGTCGCCGTGCTCAAGGACGGCGTCCTGCAGCAGGTCGGCACCGCCCGCGAGCTCTACGACCGCCCGGCCAACTCCTTCGTCGCCGGCTTCATCGGCTCCCCGGCGATGAACCTGCTCCCCGCCCGGGTCGAGGGCGGTGAGGTCGTCGTCGGCGGCCTGCCGATCCCGCTGCCCGCCGGTGTGCACGCCTCCGGGGAGGTGCTGCTGGGCATGCGCCCCGAGGCCGTCTGGCCCGCCGACGCACCGACTGGCCTGGCCGTCGAGGTCGACGTGGTCGAGGAGATCGGCGCGGACGCCTTCGTCTACGGGCGGCCCCAGCACGCCACCGACCAGAAGGCCCCCTTCGTCGTCCGGGTGCCCGGTCGCGACGTGCCCCGGGCGGGACAGACGTTGCACCTGGACGTCGACCCCCGCCAGGTGCACCTCTTCGACCCGGCCTCCGGCCTGCGTCTGGGCTGACCCGGTGACCGCCGCGCAGCACGGTGACCTCCCCGTGATCACCGACGTCGCCCGGGAGGCCGGGGTGTCCTACCAGACGGTCTCCCGGGTCATCAACGCCTCCGGTCCGGTCCGGGCGAGCACCCGCGCCCGGGTGCTGGCCGCGATCGAGGTGCTCGGGTGGTCACCCAACGAGGCGGCCCAGTCGCTGAGCCGACGACGGACCGTCCCCGAGACCCCGGGCGCGGAGACCCCGGGCGCAGAGACCCCGGGCGCAGAGACCCCGGGCGCGGTGCGACCGGTGCTGGTGTCGGCCGCGCCCGGTCCGACCCCCGCGTCCCTCGACGGGACCGCGGACGTCGACGAGACCACCCCGGCCGGGGCTGGCGACGACGCCCCGGCCGGGGGGACCCGACCGTCGTCGCTGGTGCTGGTCACCGGCGGCAGCGGCAAGCTCGGACGGGCCACGGTGGACCACCTGCTCGCCGAGGGCCACCGGGTCGTCGTCGTGGACCTGGTGGCCCCGCACCGGCCCGACGTCCCGTGGACCCGGGCGGACCTGACCGACCCCGGCCAGGCGCTGGAGGTGCTGTCCGGGATCGACGACCGCTGGGAGCGTCCGGACGCCGTCGTGCACCTGGCGGCGATCCCCGCGCCCGGGCTGCTGCCCGACGCCACCCTGTTCGCCACCAACATCACGACGACCTACAACGTCTTCGCCGCCGCGCGCCGGGTGGGCATCACCGAGGTCGTGTGGGCCTCCAGCGAGACCGTCCTGGGGCTGCCGCTGGACGTGCCGCCGCCCTCGTTCCCGCTGGACGAGGAGACCGGGCCGACCCCCACCACCTCGTACTCGCTGTCCAAGACCCTCGAGGAGGAGATGGCCCGGCAGTTCGCCCGGTGGTGCCCGGAGATGAAGCTGGTCGGGCTGCGGCTGTCCAACGTGATGGCCGTCGAGGACTACGCGGCCTTCCCCTCCTTCGACGCCGACGCGGCGCTGCGCCGCTGGAACGGCTGGAGCTACATCGACGCCCGGGACGCCGCCCGCGCGATCTCGGCCGGGCTGCGGCACCCCGACCGCGGCGCCGACGTGTTCGTCATCGCCAACGGCGACACCGTGATGAGCCGGCCCACCGCGGAGCTCGCTGCCCTGGAGTTCCCCGGTGTCCCCGTGCACTGCGAGCTGGGTCAGCACACCGCCCTGATGAGCACCGAGAAGGCGCGGCGGGTGCTGGGCTGGGTGCCGGCCCACACCTGGCGGGACCATGTCCCCGGTCGCTGACGGCGCCGCACGCACCGCCGGCGGCCGGGACCACCGCCCCGCCCACCCCCCGGCCCGACGGCGCCGGTGAGCGTCCGGCTCAGCGACGTCGCCCAGGCCGCGGGGGTGTCGGTCGGGACCGTGTCGAAGGCCCTGGGGTCCAGCAACGACGTCAGCATGGCCACCCGGGACCGCCTGCGGGCGCTGGCCGCGGAGATGGGCTACCGGCCCAACGGGAACGCCCGGCGGCTGCGCAGCGGGTACTCCCGCACGGTCGGGATGCTCACCAGCGACAGCGTCGGTCGGTTCAGCACCCCGGTCCTGCTGGGTGCCGGCGACGCGGTCGGCGCGGAGGGCATGTCCGTGCTGCTGTGCGACTCCCGTGGGGACGACATCCGCAAGCGGCACCACCTGCACACGCTGCTCGAGCACGGCATCGACGGGCTGATCACGCTGGCCTCCACCACCGACGACCAGCCCTCGCTGGGTGACATCGGGGTCCCGGTGGTCTACGCCTACGGCGCCTCCACCGACCCGGCCGACTTCTCCGTGGTCCCCGACGAGGACGCCGGGGCGGCGACCGCGGTGGAGCACCTGCTGGCACTGGGCCGCCGCCGGATCGCCCACGTCACCGGCCCGGTGGACTTCGCCGCGACCCGCCGCCGCGCGGCCGCCGTCGAGCGCACCCTCACCGCCCAGGGGCTGCAGCTGGTCCCTCCGGGGCCGCTGCTGGGCGACTGGACCGAGCAGTGGGGCCGCGTCGCCACCGACATGGTGCTGCGTGCCGGGGAGGTCGACGCGGTCTTCTGCGGCAGCGACGCCATCGCCCGCGGCGTCACCGACGCCCTGCGCGACCGGGGTCTGCGCATCCCGCAGGACGTCGCCGTCGTCGGGTACGACAACTGGGAGGCGATGACCACCGGGTCGCGCCCGCCGCTGACCAGCATCGACCCCGACCTGGAGGCCGTCGGCCAGGCCGCCGCGCGGGCGCTGCTGGAGGCGGTCCAGGGCACCCCGCGCGCGGGCGTGCAGCGGCTGCCCACCCGTCTGGTGCTGCGCGAGTCCACCCTGGGCTGAGCCCGGCCCCAGCGAACTGGACGTCGGCGATGCAACCGTGGTTGCATCCCGCCGTGCCCGACGACGTCCCGACCCGTGAGTGGGTCGTGCTCAGCCACCGGCTGCCCCGCGAGCCCTCCGGACCGCGCACCACGCTGTGGCGGCGGCTGCGCAGGCTGGGGGTGGCCGCCCTCGGGGACGGCGTGGTCGCACTGCCGGCCGACCCCCGCACCCGTGAGGAGTTCGAGTGGCTGGCCGCCGACGTCCTCGCCGGCGGGGGCCGGGCCGGGGTCTGGGTCGCCCGGGCCGTCACCGCGGACCACGAGCGCACGCTGCTGGCCGAGATGGGCGCCGCCCGGGAGGCCGAGTACGCCGAGCTGGCCGCCGCCGCCCGCGCCGCGCTGACGTGGGCAGGGGGCCGGGACGAGCGGGTCCGCGAGCTGCGCCGGCTGCGCCGCGAGCTGCGCGCCGTCACCCGGCGGGACTTCACCGCACCGCCCGGCCGGGACGCCGCGGAGCGGGCGCTGGCCGACCTGGCGGAGACCCTGGCCGACGAGGCCGCCGCGCCCGCGGGAGGGGCCACCGCGCCCGCGGGGGGTGCCCCGTGAGGTGGGCGACCCGGGCCGGGGTGCACGTGGACCGGGCGGCCTGTGCCTGGCTGGTCCGCCGGCACATCGACCCCGCGGCCGAGTTCGTCTTCCTCGACGACTGGTCGGACCCGGCGAGCCTGCCGGCGGACCTGGTGCTCTTCGACGTCCCCGGCGTCGGCATCGGCCACCGCGGGCGGGACTGCACCTTCGAGACCCTGCTGCGGCTGCACCAGCTGCACGACCCGGTGCTGTGGCGGATCGCCGAGGTCGTGCACGTCGCCGACCTCGACGACGACCTCTTCGACGCCCCTGAGGCCCCCGGACTGGACGCCGTCGTCCGCGGGTTGACGATGACCGGCACCGACCCCGCCACCCTCGCCGTCACCGATGCGGTCCTCGACGGCCTGTACGCCTTCCACCACCAGCGGCTGCTCCGCGGCCACGAGCCGGCCTGACCACGTGACGGGGGACCCCATGGACGACGTCGACGACCGCACGCCCGACCCGGTCGGGCAGGTGGTGCCCTTCCGGACCGCCGTCCGGGCCTGGGCCGCCATCTCCCTGCAGACCTTCGGCGGGCCGGCCGGGCAGATCGCGGTGATGCAGCGCAGCCTGGTGGAGGACAAGCGCTGGATCGGTCAGCGGCGGTTCCTGCACGCGATGAACTACTGCATGCTGCTGCCCGGCCCCGAGGCGCAGCAGCTGGCGACCTACGTGGGCTGGCTGCTGCACGGCACCCGCGGCGGGCTGGTGGCCGGTGGCCTCTTCGTGCTGCCGGGCCTGCTGGCCCTGCTGGGGCTGTCGGCGGTCTACGTCGCCTTCGGCACCACGGTGGCCGTGCTGGCCGTGTTCGCCGGGCTCGCACCGGCGGTGCTCGCCGTCGTCGCCCAGGCCGTCACCCGGGTCGGCAAGCGGGCGCTGACCAGCCCGGCGCTGGTGGCGGTCGCCGTCGGCGCCTTCCTGGCGCTGACGCTCCTGGCGGTGCCCTTCCCGGTGGTGGTCGGCCTGGCCGGTGCCGTCGGGTGGGCGATGGGGCGGTTCCGGCCCGCGTTGCTCGCCGAGCGCCCCAAGGCCGCCCAGGTCGACGACGGGCCGCCACCGGTGGTGTCCGACGACGTGCTGCACACCGAGGCGCCCTCGTGGCGGCGCACGCTGCGGGTGCTGGTCGTCGGCCTCGTCGCCTGGGGCGTGCCGATCGCCCTGGTCGCGGCGCTCACCGGGGCGGGCAGCACCCTCACCGACCAGGGCCTCTTCTTCTCCGGGGCCGCGGTGGTCACCTTCGGCGGCGCGTACGCGGTGCTGGCCTACGTCGCGCAGCAGGCGGTGTCGGTCTACGGCTGGCTCGGACCGGGGGAGATGGTCCGCGGCCTGGCGCTGGCGGAGTCCACGCCCGGGCCGCTGATCATGGTGGTGCAGTTCGTGGCGTTCCTGGGCGCCTACCGGTCCCCGGGCGACCTGGACCCCTGGGTGGCCGCGGTGCTGGCCTCCCTCCTGGTCACCTGGGTGACGTTCGTGCCGAGCTTCCTCTTCGTGCTGCTCGGTGCCCCCTACATGGAGCGGCTGCGCGGCAACCGCAGTCTGTCCGCGGCGCTCACCGGCATCACCGCCGCCGTCGTCGGGGTGATCGCGAACCTGGGCGTCTACTTCGCGGTGCACACCCTGTTCCGGGAGAGCAGCGAGACCTCCTGGGGGCCGGTGGCGCTCGAGGTGCCCGACCTGTCGACCCTGCGGCCGCTGGCCGTCGCGCTGGTCGTCGTCGCCGCCGTGCTGCTGTTCCGGGTCCGGACGTCAGTGCTGACGACGCTCGGGGTGTGTGCGGTCCTGGGCCTGGCGGCGGGGTTGGCCGGGGTGCCCGTCGGCTGACCCCGGGAACGCCACAGCCCCCGGGAACGTCACAGCCCCCAGGAACGCCACAGCCCCTGGCCGGTGTCGGCCAGGGGCTGCAGCAGGTGTCTCCTCGTCGCCCCGGTCGGGGGCGCCGGGTCAGCGCCGGACGGTGATCACCACCTGGGCGGTGGTGGTCGTCCCCGTCGTGACCACGGTCGTGGCCCCGTCGGGAGCGGTCGCGGGCACCCGCACGGTCACCCGGGCCGCACCGTTCACGTCGGTGAGGACCTGGGCGACCTCGACGCCGCCGACGGTCACCGCCACGTCGTCCCAGCGGGCGTGCCCGGTCAGGCTCAGCGTGACCGCCGCCCCGGGGGCGACCCGGCTGGAGCTGGCCGTGACCCGGGTCGGGACGTCCTCCTTCACCGTGAGGGTGAAGGCCTTCGCCGTGGAGGTGTTCCCCGCGGCGTCGGTGGCCCGGTAGGTGACCACGAAGTCCCCGACCCGGTCGAAGACGACCGGGTCGGCCGTCGCGGCCTGCCAGTCACCCTGGTTGACCCGGTACTCGACCCGGGTGACCCCGGACTGCGCGTCCGTCGCGGCGAAGACCGCCGAGAGCGGGTTGCGCGGGGTGATGGTGCCGCTGGTCGGCGTCCGCGTGACCGCGGCCGTCGGCGCCACCTTGTCCAGCTTGACCACGGTCTCGGCCTCCGATCCGGCGACGACGACGTTGGAGCTCAGCACCCGGTGGCCGATGACCGTCGTGCCGTTCCTGCTGACGGTGATCGAGGAGGTCACCGTCCGCCAGGCCCCACCGTTCACCTGGTACTGCACCCGCTGGCCCGCAACCGGCGGCGTCAGCCGCACGAGCACGTCCTGCTGGTACCACCCGGCGTCGCTGGGCTGGTCCGCCGAGGTGATCGCGACCGTCGCGGCAGCGCTCTGCGGCGCCGTCACGGTCACGGTGACCTGCTTGGCCGCCTCGACGTTCCCAGCCGTGTCGACGGCCCGGTACTGGACCACGTGCGGGCCGACGGCGGTGAAGCCGACCCCGGCCGCCGTGGCCGGCTGCCACGTCGTCCCGGCGTCGGTGGAGTACTCCACCCGGTCCACCCCGGAGCCGGCGTCGGTCGCGGCGAACGTCACCGTGACCGTCGTGCCCTCGGGGACGGAGCCGCCGGCCGGGTTCGTGCTGGCCGAGGACACCGGGGCGACCCGGTCGACCTGCACCGTGGTCGTGGTCTCCTCCGAGACCAGGCCGGAGGAGGCGACGGCGCGGGTCCGCAGCTCCTGCGGGCCCGGTGCACCGTCGAGGGTGACGGCGCCGTCGGTGACGGCGGTCCAGGTGCCCTCGCGCAGCTGCTGCACCCGGGTCCCGGCGTCCCAGCCCTCGACGGTCCACTCGCTCAGGGCGAGACCGGCGGAGGAGGTGCCGTTGCCGCGTGCCTGCAGGACCATCCGCAGCCCGGTCGTGGTCACCGCGGGGAACGCGACCGTGTTGGGCTGGCCGGCCGCGACCGGGTAGGCCGAGGCCCCCTCGACGTCGACCCACTGGCCGGCAGCGTCCAGCTGCTGCAGGGACCAGCCGGCGGGCAGGCCGACCCCGTCACCGGGGGAGGCCGCCGTCGTGTCGCTCCAGAAGTGCGCCGTCGAGCCGGTGAGCACCTTGGGGGTCGCCCAGCGGTACTCCACGGTCCGGCTGGCCGGTCGGTCGGGGGACCAGGTGCCCCAGACCGGGTTGGTCACACCGGTGTAGGACACCCGGCCGTCGGCCAGGGCCGCGAGGGTGTTCCACGGGGCCGTGTAGGCGGCGGCCGGCGCGGCGGTGCCGGCCAGGGCGCCGGCCGAGGGACGGACCTGCACGGTCGGGGCGGTGACGTACCACCCGGCCGCTCCGTCGGCGGCGGCTGGCGCGACCGTCGCCACCGGGGCACCCGGCCGGGCCGCGACGCCCACCGGGGCCGAGACCACCGGCGAGAAGAGCTTCTCGCCCTGGGCCCGCAGCGCGACCGTGTACTCACCGACCGCGGTGCCGGTGAAGACCACCTGGCGGGCGTCGGCGGGCACCGTCCGGACGACGGGGGTGCCGCCGGCCAGCGAGGTCAGCACGACCTCGTGGGAGGTGACGCCGGAGTCCGCCGCAGGGGCGGTCCAGGAGACCGTCACGTCGGTGCCGGCGACGTCGGCCCGCAGCCCCTCGGGTGCCGCGGGTGCGACACCGTCCGGGTTCTGCTCGACGGTCACGGTGACCAGCGCCCGGACGGCGGTGCCGGCGACGGTGCCCGCGACGTCGAAGGTGCCCTCCTGGGCATACCGCGCGGCGTCCACGGCGTCCCAGACCACGGGACGGCTCTCCTGGGCCCCGCTGCCCCCGGCGAAGACCGCCACGACGGTGCGCGGCAGGTCGGGGGCCGAACCCACGTACGTCCGCGCGGTGGCCGGCTGCAGCGACGCGATGTCGTTGGAGCTGGCACCGACGCTGACGGTGGCCGTCACGGCCGTGGCGGACCCGGCGAGGGTGCCGTTCACGACCAGCTGGCCGGGCACCGAGTACCGGGAGGCGTCGACGGCCTCCCAGTCGACGGGCACGGTGACCCGCCGACCGTCGGCGTACACGGCCACGGCGGTCGCCGGCAGGGTGGCCGGCGTCCCTGCGGCGGTCCGCAGGGCGATGGGCTCCACCTCGTCGACGGCCGTGGTGAACACGTCCAGCTCGGACAGGGCGATCGCGGCGTTGTTGCCGTTGCCCGGGCTCGCGGTGAACACCACGCGCAGGGCCGTCGTCTCCACGGGGGTGAAGCCGACCCGGCTCTCCTGTCCCCGGGGGGACGTCGGGTACGTGGTCGCGTCTACGGGCCGCCAGGACCCGTCGGCGGCCAGGTGCTCGACCCGCCAGCTCTGCGGCAGGGCGACACCGGTACCGGTGCCCGGTGCGGTGTCGTTCCAGAACCAGGCCGAGACGCCGGACACCCGCTGCGGGGAGGCCCAGGTCTGGGTCACCGTGTCCTGTGCGGGGCGGGCCCCGTCACGGTAGGTGCCCCAGAGCTCGGTCTGTGCCGGGTCGGTGGCCGAGACGACCCGGCCGTCGGCCAGGGCCGCCAGCCGGTTCCACGCCGCCGTGTGGCTCGCGGTGGCCTGCGACGTCCCGCTGATGTCCGGGCCGGGGGGCAGGTCGCCGCTGACGGTGACCGAGACCGGCACCGTGGTGGTGGACTCCCCGTCCGTGGCGGTGAACTCCAGGCGGTAGTCGCCCTTCTCCGAGAACGTCAGCACCGTGCTGGGGCTGGTCGGGTTGGTGTTGGAGACCCGGGCGTCGTCGGAGGGCGTGCTCACCACGGTCCACGACGAGGTGAGCGCGCCCGAGGGCAGCCCGTCGTCGGTGACGTTGCCGGTGAAGCGCACCCGCGGGGAGCCCTCGGCGGCGTCGCGGTCCAAGCTCACGACCGGTGCGGCGTTGGTCGCCGGCGTGTACTCGGCACCGGTGTCGCGCAGCCGCACCTCCTTCACACCGGTGCGGGCACCCGGGGCGTGGTACGCCAGGACCCGGAACTGCTGGGCGGTGACCTCCTCGAAGTTGACCGTGTTCAGGTTCCCCTGCGGGGTGACCGGCGTGCGTGCCTGGTTCGCCACCGAGACCCAGGCGCCGGTGGCGTCCTGGTACTGCACGGCGTAGCGGCTGGGGGCCGCGTAGCCCGGGACGGTGGTCGAGGACGACGAGCGGTAGAAGTGCACCTGCGCCTCGTCGACGGCGGTGGGCTCACCGAGGTCGATCTGGATCCAGTCGGACTCGTTGGGCGAGCCGGCCGTGCCCCAGAAGGGCTCGTTGACCGTGGAGCCGTCGACCGCACCGGCGGGGGCCAGTGGCTTGCCGCTGGGGGTGTTGCCCCCGGCGGAGTGGGAGGCCGTGACGGGCCGGCCGGTGGCCAGGTCGGGCGCCTCGGAGGTCGCGGGGTCGATGTCGACACCGGCGAGGGCCATCAGGTCCACGACCCGGTCGTCGGAGTCGAACCGCACGTCGTCGGCACTGGCGAGGGTGCTGGTGGTCGAGGTCGTGACGCCGGCCTCGGTGGTCACCTCACCGGTCGAGGGGTCGTAGACGGCCGGCTGGAGGGAGTCCAGCGTGAACGCCAGCTCCCCGTCGAGGTAGACGGAGTAGCCCTCCGGTGCGGCCTCGTAGTGGTCCTCGCCGCCGGGGGCGTCCCAGACGATGCTCAGGTCCTGGTCGTGGTACCGGATGTTGTTCGCCGCGAAGTGGTCCCAGTCGATGTCGATGGGGGACACCTCGATCAGGTCGTCGGCCCGCGTCTGCAGGCCCATCGCGTCCTCGATCAGGGTGAAGTTGGTCGTCCCGAGCTGGGTCTGGTGGATCCACGAGCGGTACTGGATCGACCCGCCGTCCTCGGTGGAACCGTGCGCCCAGAACTCGTTCTCGTTCTGCCGGGTGACGTCCCCCTCCTCGTAGGAGGCCCAGGCGTTCCAGTAGAGGAGGTTCTTGTAGTACTCCGAGGTCAGGTACTGGTTGGGGTAGTCCCGGATCGTCGAGGACAGCAGCCGGAACATGACCGTGGAGTTGATGGTCGAGAAGTTGTTCGAGTAGACCCGGCCGGGGTCGCGCTCGGCTCGCGCCTGCGCGTCGACCTGGTTGGCCGTGTAGAAGGGGAACGGCGAGTACTGGGCCTCGTCGACGAAGAGCCGGAAGGACTCCAGGTACTTGGGGTCGAAGTCCGCGTCACCGGGCTGCGGCATCAGGCCGACGGTGTACGGGTAGTACATGTTCACCTCCTTCCACGGGATCTGCTCCCCGGCGACGGCGCCGTAGTCGCTGGCCGCGTAGGAGGCCTTGACCAGGTTGCCGAACAGGCCCGCCTCGTCCGGCGTGGTCCGCTGGTCCTCCCAGAGGACGTCGAGCACGGAGGCCTTGATCTGCTCGGCCTGGGCCCGCATCTCGGCGGCCGCGGCGGTGTCGCCGGCGAGCTCGTAGGCCTCGGCGGCGGACATGGCGCCGGCGTAGACGTAGGCGCTCTCGGGGCGGTCCATCGCGGTCGAGTGCCACGGGTCGGGGCCGCGCCAGGAGAAGGACACCGCGTCGGTGTCGTTGCCGGGCCAGGCCGGGCTGGTGTACTCGATCAGACCGTTGTCGTTGCTGTCGAAGCGGGCGAGCTGCCCGGTGACGTCGTCGCGGGCGTAGTCGGCGATCTGCTCGGCGATCGAGCTGTCACCGCCGTGCACCTGGTAGCTCTCCCAGGCGGACTCGGCGATGTAGTTGGAGTAGTTGGCGTTCCAGTTGACCGGGTTGCCCGGGTTGTCGATGAAGGCCTGGTGCCGGGCGACCTCACCTGCCGACAGCCACGAGCCGTAGGAGGACGCCGGGTCGCGGAAGTACTTGAGGTCGTCGACGAACATGCCCGTGGTGAGCACGATGGCGTTGTTGTAGGCCTGCCCGAAGACGCCCTCGATGGCGGTCGGGAACTGGAAGTCGTTGCCGGAGACGTTCGCGTCCAGGTAGTTGGTGCGCAGCAGCCACCACCGGTAGAAGGCGGACTTGTCCAGCTCGGGGGACGGCGTCTCCAGGTAGGGGACGTTCTCCACCCACCACTCGTTGTACGACGTCGTCTGCGCGGCGTACGCGGCCTGCGGGGCGGCGGCGCGGATCCGGTCGTAGGCCTGCCCGGCCGCGGGGATCTCGGTGGTCAGGAAGCCCATCTGCACCTTGACGTCGGTGCCGGTGGAGCCGGCCTGGACGGTGCGCGTGAGCTGGTTGCCCGAGGCGGTGAACCCGTCGCCGGACAGCCGGGTCTCGACCCGGGTGACGTTGTGCGGGGTGGTGACGCTGCCGCGCAGCTCGTCGCCCTCGGCCCGGTCGGTGAAGGGCGAGGCCGCGGTCAGCGTGACGTCCCTGGTGCTGCCGTCGGTCGTGCTGATCGAGACCCACTCGGCCAGGACGTTCTCGGCGTCGATGAACTTGGCCTGCACCACGCGCAGCCCGGACCCGGTGAACTCACCGGACCAGTAGCTGGGGGTGTTGTGCCGCTTCGCGGTGTCCTCGATCAGGGTGACGGTCTGGCCGCCGACGGTGAGGGTGAGGGTGTAGGCGGGGCGGTTGCCCAGGCTCTCGATGTAGGCGACGTCGCCCTGGAAGCCCAGGCCGGCGGTCGAGTCCTCCATGTACAGCGCACGACCGCGGGAGAAGAGCACCGCGTTGTTGTCGTAGTTGATGTTCTCCGGCTGGCTGGTGTTGAACGACAGCCCGCCGGGCTCGTCCGGCGGCGCCCCGTCCCGGGACAGCATCTCGTCGACCCAGAAGTCCTGCCCGGGCCGGGAACCGGCGCCCTCGGCCACGTCGGCGTCGAAGACCTCCCGCAGGTAGGACGTCGAGGGGTCGATGTCCAGGCCGGTGTCGGGGACGGCCTGGTCGCCGTTGACGAAGACCGGGTAGTCGAGGTCGGCGACGGTGTTGGACAGCCCCTCGCCGTAGGGGTCCCAGGGGTCGGCTGCGGAGGCGGTGGACGCCGGCGTCAGGGTCACGAGGACGGCGGTCACGGCGGCCGTGGCCATCACGGGTCGATACCGAAAGAGTTTCACGGAGCTCTCTTCGTCGTTGATGAGGCGGGGCACGTGCACGAGTAAGTGCAGGTCAGCGGAACCTAGCAGTGACCTGTGCAACACCGAAAGCGTTTCCCCACGATGACCGCGACAGAGGGAGTGGCCGGGTGAAGCCGTCACCGACGGTGCCCGCAGCGAAGACAGCCCCGGGCCGACGGCGTCGGTCCGGGGCTGTCCTGGGGGTGCTGGGGCGGTTCGGCGGCGGGTCAGTGGCGGGGGGTCTGCTCCCTGAGGACGGCGTCCAGCGCCCCGGACAGGTCGGCCCACAGGTCCTCGACGTGCTCGCACCCGACGCTGATCCGGACCAGTCCGGCGGGCACGTGCTCCTGGCCGGGGAGCTTGGCGCGCCGTTCCAGGGTCGACTCCACCCCGCCGAGGCTGGTGGCGTGGGCGACCACCGTGACGCGCTCGCAGAAGGCGTCGGCGAGCCGGGCGTCGGGCAGTTCGAGGGTCAGCACGATCCCCGGCCCGCGCATCTGCCGGGCGGCGAGGGCGTGCTGGGGGTGGCTGGGCAGGCCCGGGTAGCCCACCGGGAGACCGGCCGGGTGGGCGGCCAGGCGCCGGGCGAGCTCGCCGGCGGAGGCCTGGGCGCGCTCCACCCGCAGGGCCAGGGTGCGGGCGCCGCGCAGGGCCAGGTAGCACTCCAGCGCCCCCGGGGTGGCGCCACCGACCTCCCGGCGGCGGGTGAGCCGCTCGCGGTCGGCGGGGTCGCGTACGGCGACCAGGCCCAGCAGCAGGTCCGAGTGGCCGCCGATGGCCTTGGTGGCGCTGTGCACCACGACGTCGGCGCCCAGCTGCAGCGGGTTCTGCAGCAGCGGGGTGGCGAAGGTGTTGTCCACGGCCACCCGGGCACCGGCCGCGTGTGCCGCACGGGTGACGGCCTCGATGTCGACCAGGTGCAGCAGGGGGTTGCTGGGGCTCTCCAGCCACACCAGGTCGGCCTCGGCCACGGCGGCCAGCAGGGCGTCGGTGTCGGTGGCGTCGACCTCGACGACGTCCCAGCGCCCTCCCGCCGCGGCGCCGTCGGCGAGCAGTCCCCGCAGTCCGGTGTAGCTGTCCCGAGGGACGACGACGCGGGCGCCGACCGGGAGCAGCTCCAGCACGGCGGCGATGGCGGCCATGCCCGAGGAGAAGGCGACCGCCGGGCCGCCCTCGAGGTCGTCCACCAGCTCCTCCAGCGCCTCCCAGCCGGGGGTGCCGTCGTCCCGGGCGTACTCGCGGCCGACCTCGCCGGAGCCGGGGGCGCGGAAGGTGGAGGCGAGCACGACCGGCACGTTGAGCGGCTGGCCGGCCCGGTGCTGTCCACGTCCCAGGCCGACGAGCCGGGTCTCGACCCGGAGGCTGTGGGGCTGCTCGGTGTCCATCCGCGATCTCCTCGACGTCCGTCCGGTGAGTGCACTATGTTGCACCACATGAGGCAGCGTAAGGCGGCGTCGGCGTGAAGGACACCCTGGTGGTCAACGAGCTCATCGGGGACCGGGTGCGGCGGCACCGCACCGCCCGCGGCTGGACCCTCGACGAGCTCGCGGAGCGGTCGGGCGTCAGCCGTCGGATGGTGATCACCATCGAGCACGGCGAGGGCAACCCGAGCATCGCCACCCTGCTGCGGCTCAGCGACGCACTCGGCGTCGGCCTGCCCGTCCTGGTCGACGTCGACCAGGCCCGCACGACCACCGTCACCCGGGACGGCGACGCCCCCGTGCTGTGGCGCGGGGCCTGCGGCGGCCGTGCGGTGCTGGTCGCCGGCACGCGACCGCCGGACGTCGTCGAGCTGTGGGACTGGTGGCTGAAGCCGGGGGAGGAGCACCGCAGCGAGGCGCACAGCGCCGGCACCCAGGAGCTGCTGCTGGTCCGCGACGGGGCGGTCGACCTGCACGTCGGCGAGCGGGTCGAGCGGCTGGCCGTGGGCGACTCCGCGGCCTTCCCGGGCGACGTCGCGCACGGGTACGCCGCGCCCGCCGACGGGGACGGCTGCCGGTTCACCCTGACGGTCTTCCAGCCCGGCGTCGGTGCGGGGGTGGCGTCGTGACCGCGGCCGCGGACTGGTTGGCGGCGGCCTCGGTGGACGACGCGGTGCTCGCGCTGCGCCCGGACTACCGCGCCCTGCTGCTGGTCGCGGAGGGACTGCGAGGCGGTCCCCCGGACGAGGACAGCGAGCGGCTGCTGGGCGCCGCGGAGGCCCGCGCCCGGGCGCTGGTCGGGGAGGGGGCGCCCGAGGCGCTGCCGCACCCGGCCGCCTGGCGGGAGGCCTACCGCGCGTTCGGTGCCAAGCCGCAGCGCACCCGACCCAGCGTGGAGGCCCTGCTGCGGCGGCTGGACCCGGGTCTGCCCCGGGTCGACCGGGTCACCGACGCCTACAACGCGGTGTCCATCGCCCACCTGCTGCCGATCGGCGGGGAGGACCTGGACCACTACGAGGGCCCGGCCGCGCTGGTCCGTGCCGACGGGACCGAGGTCTTCGACACGACGGCCGGCGGTGAGGCCGTGGTCGAGCACCCGGAGCCCGGCGAGGTGGTCTGGCGCGACGACGCCGGCGTGACCTGCCGGCGGTGGAACTGGCGCCAGGGCACCCGCACCCGCATCACGCACGCGACCACCCGCGCCGTCTTCGTCCTGGACGGGCTCGGACCGCTGGGGGTCGAGGGGCTGACCGCGGCCGCGGACGCCCTCGAGCGGGACCTGCAGGCCCTGCACCCCGGCGTGCGGACGGCCCGCCGGCTGGTCGGCCCGCCCGACGCCTGACCGCTCGACGCCCGACCGTGCCTGCTCAGGCCGCTCCGGTCCCGGCCCGGGTGCTGAACTGCCGCCGGTACTCCGAGGGCGAGGTGCGGAAGGCCGCGGCGAAGGCCTGCCGCAGGGTCACCGGGTTGCCGAAGCCGCACGCCGTGGCGACCTGGTCGACCGGGCGGTCGGTGCTCTCCAGCAGGCGCCGGGCCAGGTCCAGCCGGCGGGAGCGGACCCACACCGCCGGGGTGGTGCCCGTCGAGGCCTGGAAGGCCCGGATGAAGGTGCGCCGGCTCATGTGCGCGGCCGCGGCCAGCTCGGCCACCGTGAGGGACCCCTCGAGCCGGGTCAGCGCCCACTCCTGCACGTCGGCGATCGGGTCGCGCTCGGTGGAGGCCGGCAGCGGCCGCTCGATGTACTGCGCCTGCCCGCCGAGCCGGTGCGGGGCGACCACCAGGCTGCGGGCGACCTGGTTGGCGGCGGTGGCACCGAGCCGGGTGCGCACCAGGTGCAGGCAGGCGTCGATGCCCGAGGCGGTGCCCGCCGAGGTGAGGACGTCGCCGTGGTCGATGTAGAGGACCGAGGTGTCCAGGGCGACGTCGGGGTGCCGGCGGGCCATCGCGTCGAAGGCCTGCCAGTGGGTGACGGCGCTGCGCCCGGCCAGCAGGCCGGTGTCGGCCACGACCAGTGCGCCCAGGCACAGCCCCACGACGGTCGCCCCGCGCGCGTGGGCGGTGACCAGCAGGTCGACCAGGTCCGGGTGGGCCCGGCGGCCGTCGGCGGACCACGAGGGGACGACGACCAGGTCGGCGCCGGCGGCGGCCTCCGGGCCGGCGACCTCGCCCAGCGTGAGGCCCTCGTCGGTGCGGATGCTGCCGGGCCGGTCGCCGAACAGCACGGTCTCCCAGTCGCCGAGCCCCTGGCGGCGGACCTCGTCGAACACCATCTGGGGGACGGCGAGGTGGAAGGTGGTGACGCCGTCGAAGGCGTAGACGGCGACCCGGGTGGGGGTTGGCACGGAACCATCGTAAGACTGCCGCCGTGCCAGTGGTCGGATCGGTGGCACGACCGCAGAGTGGGTCCCGACCGTCCACCCAGCCCTGGAGGCACCCCGTGACCCAGCCCCGCCGCGCCCTCGTCGTCATCGACGTCCAGCAGCAGTACTTCGCCGGCCCCCTGGAGGTGCAGTTCCCGCCGCACGCCGAGTCGCTGCCCCGCATCGCCGCCGCTCTGGACGCCGCGGCCGCCGCCGACGTCCCGGTCGCCGTGCTGCAGCACACGACCGGTGAGGGCGCCCCCGTCTTCGACCCGACGACGCCCGAGTGGCAGCTGCACCCCGAGGTCGCCCAGCGCGTGCCGGCCGGGTCGTTCCACTCCGAGAAGCAGTTCGGCACCGTGTTCGCCGGCACCGGCCTGGTGGACTGGCTGCGCGAGCGGGAGGTCGACACCATCACGCTGGTCGGCTACATGACCAACAACTGCGTGCTCGCCTCGGCCGCCGAGGCCGAGACCCACGGACTGTCCGTCGAGGTCCTCTCCGACGCCACCGGCGCCATCAACATCCGCAACGAGGCCGGCTCGGTCGACGCGCGGACCGTGCACACCACGCTGATGGCGCTGCTGAACTCCAACTGGGCCGCCGTCACCGACACCGACGGCTGGACCGCGGCCCTCGGCACCGGCAGCGCGCTGGCCGGCTCGAACCTGGTCGTCTCGGCGACCAGCTGAGGACCCCACCACCAGGAGGGACCGCATGGGCGCCTGGCCGTTCCTCGTCGGCGCCATCACCGCCGAGGTGACCGCGTCGCTGTCGCTGAAGGCCGCCCAGGACCACCCGGGCTGGTACGCCGCCGTCGTGCTCGGGTACCTGGTGTCCTTCGCGTTCTTCGTCGGTGTGCTGCGCCGGCAGATGCCGGTCGGGGTGGCCTACGGCATCTGGGGGGCCTCGGGTGTGGTGGCGACGGCGCTGCTGTCGGCCGCGGTCTTCGGCGAACCGCTGTCCGCGCTCACGGGTGTGGGCATCGGCCTGGTCGTCGTCGGCGTGCTGACCGTCGAGATCGGCAGCCAGCAGGCCGCCCGCGCCCCGGGTGGGACCGCCTGATGGGCTACCTCTTCCTGGTGCTGGCGATCGTGGCCGAGGTCAGCGCCACCCTGTCGCTGCGGATGGCGTCCCGGGGCAGCCGGCGGTGGTACGTGCCGGTCGTCGTCGGCTACGTGGTGGCCTTCGGGCTGCTCGCGCTCGTGCTGCGCGAGGGCATCGGCCTGGGCGTGGCCTACGGCATCTGGGCGGCCTCGGGCGTCGCCCTCACCGCGGTGGCCGGCCGGGTCCTCTTCGCCGAGCCGCTGACCCGGACGATGGTCGCCGGGATCGCGGTCATCGTCAGCGGTGTGCTGCTCATCGAGCTGGGCTCGGCGCACTGAGGTGCCGCCGTGGGCCCCGTGCCCACGGCGGCCGCTGCTCAGAGGCCGAGGTCGCGCAGCCACTGCCCGACGGTGCGGGGGGTCAGGCCCAGGACCGTCTGCGCCGAGGTGGCGGTGTCGATGACCTCGCCGGACTGGGTCGCGCGCCAGACGTAGGAGTCGATGACGGGGCGTGCACCCGCCTCACCGAACATCGGGATGATCTGCCGGCCGAACTCCTCCGGGGTGACGGGGGAGAACCGGACGTCGCGCTCGAGGTGGCCGGCGAAGCCGGCGGCGAGGTCGGCACCGAGGAGGGCGGGCAGCGCGCCGACCCCGATCGTCCCGGACACCGAGGTGTCGGTCAGCAGGGCGACGGCGGCATCGGCGACGTCCAGGTGGGAGCACCAGGAGACCGCGTAGTCCTCGCGCAGGGGGTAGGGCAGGACGCCCTCCTCGCGGGCGGGCCCGACGACCACGGGCAGGAGCAGGTTCTCCAGGAAGAGCTTGGGGGCGAGGACGGCGTGGGACACCCCGCCGGCCGCGAGCAGGCCGAGCAGGACGTCACCGGGGCCCTCCTGGCCGGGGACGCCGATCGGGAAGCCGCTGGTGGAGAAGACCACGCGTCCGGGGCGGGCCCGGGTGGCGGCCTCGCCGATGGCCCGGGCGGCCGCCATCTGCTGCTCGGGGGAGCCGACGGGCAGGTGGACGAAGACGCCGTCGGCGCCGGTGTAGGCGGCCACGAGGGAGTCCGCCGAGGTGCTGTCGACGGCCACGGCGGGGTGGCCCTGGACGGCTGCGGTGTTGCGGACGGCGGCCGTGGCCGACAGTCCGGCGGCGGTGAGGGCGGCGAGGACAGGAGCGCCCTGGGCGCCGGTGGCGCCGTGCACGATGTAGGTCATGGCCACCATTGGTGCATGCCATGCACCGGTTACGTCAAGTGCACTGATGCTGGTGAGGTGCACTGCCGGGGTGCTGGCGCCCCGATCCGGGCCGAGGACCCCGGAGGCGCGACCCGAGGGGCACACGACCGATCGCCGGGAACTCCTGGGCCCCGGCCGACGACCACTCCACCGTGCACCTGAGCAGAGCGACCCCCTGGCTGGGGACGACGGCCCGCATCGGACTGGGCGTGGTGTGGCTGGTCGCCGGCGCGCTGAAGTTCCCCGACCCGGCCGCCGCCGAACGAGCGGTCCGCGCCTACCAGCTGCTCCCCGAGGCCCTCGTCGGTCCGGTGGCCTTCGGGCTGCCGGCCCTGGAGGTCCTCGTCGGCCTCGCGCTGGTCGCCGGGGTGGCCGTGCGCGCAGCCGCGGTGACGTCGGCCGTCGTCCTGGTGGTCTTCATCGCCGCGGTCTCCTCGGCCTGGGCCCGGGGCCTGCAGATCGACTGCGGGTGCTTCGGCGGCGGCGGTCAGGTGGAGGCCGGTGAGACCGCGTACCTGAGCGAGGTGCTGAGAGACGTGGCGCTCCTCGCCGTCGCGGCAGCGCTGGCCCGGTGGCCGCGCACCCGTCTCGCCCTGAGCTCCGTCCTGGCGGGGCCCCCGATCCACCACGGCACCGATGACCCCGACCCCGATGACACCGACCCCGACGACGCCGGCCCCGGTGCCGCGTCCCCGACCGATGAGGACCACGTCCGTGTCTCCCAGCTCTGACCCCACCCGCGGGCCCGGCGCCCGGCCCGCCCCCGGCAAGCGCGCCGCTGCCCGCCAGCGCATCGACCAGAAGCGTGCAGCCGAGCGGGCCGCCGCCGACGCCGCGGCCCGCAAGCGGCGCGGGATCATCGGCGCGACCACGGCGGCCGTGGTCGTGGCCGTGGCGATGATCGTGGTCATCATCGTGCAGACCGCCCGCACCTCCGGCCAGCAGGACGCGGCCTCGCCCGCCGGTGTGACCGAGGGCGCGGTCGTCGTGAACGAGGGCGGCCCGGTCGTCGTGCAGGTCTACGAGGACTTCCTGTGCCCGGCGTGCCGGCAGTTCGAGTCCACGGTGGGCGACACGCTGACCCAGCTGGCCGCCGACGGCGACATCGAGCTGCGCTACCAGCCGATCGCGATCCTGGACCGCGCCTCGACCGACGACTACTCGACCCGGTCGCTGAACGCCGCCGCGGTGGTCGTCGACGCCGCGGGACCGGAGGCGTTCCCGGTACTGCACGACGCGCTGTTCGCCGAGCAGCCGGCCGAGGGCGGGGCGGGCCTGAGCGACGACCGCCTGGTCGAGCTGGCCGCCGAGGCCGGCGCCACCGGGACCGCCGTCGAGGAGGGCATCCGGGACCTGCGCTTCGAGGGGTGGACCGAGCGGGTGACCGAGCAGTCCAGCCAGGACGGGGTGAGCAGCACCCCCACCGTCCTGGTCGACGGCCGGCCGCTGACGGACCGGACCGCGGCCGGGCTGACCGCTGCGGTGGACGCGGCCCAGGGGACCTGACCCGGGCCGCCACCACGGCGGTCGTCATCGAGCACGCCCCGGCCCACCCGTCCGGACCGCACCACGCGCGACACCCCGAGGAGCCCGATCCTGACCACCACCGGCTGTCCGACCGCACTGCCCGGACCCGCGCCCGACGACGTCTTCGGACCGCTCACCCGCACCGACGTCGACCCGCTGCCCTGGTTGGCCCGGCACCGGGAGGCCGGGCCCGTCACCCGGCTGGACCTCTTCGGCAACCCGGTCTGGCTGGTCACCCGGCACGCCGACGTGCGGGCCGTGCTGGCCGACACCGCGACCTTCAGCAACGACTTCGCGCACCTGGCCGCGGCCGACGAGGACGGCGACCTGGGCCTCGCCGACCCCGGTGGCCTCGGGTTCCGGGACCCGCCGGACCACACCCGGCTGCGCCGCATGCTGGCCCCCGCGTTCACCGCGCGATCGGTCGCCGCGCTGGCACCGGCCGTCCGGCGGGTCGTCGAGGCCCGGCTGGACGCCCTCGAGGCCGCCGGGCCCGGTGCCGACCTGGTCGCCGGGTTCGCCGAACCGGTGCCGGCCCTGGTCATCGGGGAGCTGCTGGGGCTGACCCCGGAGGACGGGGTCGACGTCGCGGCCCTGGCCGCCGGCCGCTTCGACCTGCTGCAGTCCGTGGTGGCCCCGCTGGACTCCGCGGCGCGGTCGCTGGTGGTGCTGGGCGAGCTCGTGGCCCGGGTGCGCCGGCAGCCGCGGCGCGGCCTGCTGGGGGACCTGGTCCGCGGGCACGGTGACACCGTCGGCGACGCCGAGCTCGCCGGTCTGGTCGACGGCCTGCTCGTCGGCGGGCACGAGACGACGGCGAGCATGCTGGCGCTGTCCAGCCTGGTGCTGCTCCGTGATCCCGCGGCCGCCGACCGGCTGCGGCAGGGCCCCGAGGCGGTGCAGCGGGCCGTCGAGGAGCTGCTGCGCCACCTCAGCGTCGTGCAGGTGGCCTTCCCCCGTTTCGCCCGCGAGGACACGGTGCTGGCCGGCCAGCCGATCGCCGGCGGCGAGCTGGTGCTGTGCTCGCTGGCCGGTGCCGACCGGGACCCCCGCTGGGCGGCGGACCTGGAGACGCTGGACCTGGGGCGCCCGGTCCTTCAACACCTGGCCTTCGGCCACGGGATCCACCACTGCCTGGGGGCGCCGCTGGCCCGGCTCGAGCTGCAGATCGCACTCCCCGCGCTGCTCGACCGGTTCCCCGGCCTGGCCCTGGCCGATCCCGCCGGCCGGCCGGCGTTCCGCCAGCGGTCGATCGTCTTCGGTCTGGAGTCCCTGCCCGTCCGGTGGTGAGTGGGTCGGCACCGGTGTTGCCGGGTGCCCTCAGGCCCCGTGCTGCGGCACCTGTGCCGTGCCGCCCGCCGTGACCAGGCCCCCGTGCACCAGGTCGACGAGCCAGTCGAAGCTGTCGTCGACGGTGGTGGAGAACTGGAAGCCGCCGTCGGCCTCCAGCGTGGCGAAGCCGTGGAACACGCTGCGCAGCGCGCGGAGGGCGTGCACCCGGTCCTCCGCGGCGACGTCGTAACCACGCAGGACGGCCTCGAAGGGGGCCAGGCCGCGGGCGGCGGCGACGGCGACCGGGTCGTCGGGGCCGGTGGGCGTCAGGCCGACGGTGGCGGCGTACCGGCCGGGGTGGGTCACGACGAAGTCGCGCAGCGCGTGCGCGGCCGCGGCCAGCGCGTCCCGTCCCGAGCGGCCCTGGATGGCGGCGCCGACGGCGTCGCCGGCCTCGGTGAGGGCGAGTGCGGCGATCCGGCGGTGCAGGTCCTCCTGGCTGGCGACGTGCTTGTACAGCGACGGCGTCCGGACCCCGAGGCGTTCGGCGAGCGCGCCCATGGTGAGGGCGGCGAACCCGGTCTCGTCGGCCAGCGCCGCCCCGGCGGCGACGACGGCGTCGGGGTGCAGGCCGGCCCTAGGCACGCGCGTCGGCCAGGAAGTCCACGATCAGTGCGGCGACCCGGTCGGGGTGCTGGACGTGGGGGTAGTGCCCGGACCCCTCGACGACCTCGAGCCGGCCCAGACCGGCGGGCAGGTCGGCCAGGATGGCCTCGCCCTCGGCGCGGGGGTCGACCCAGTCGGGGTCCTCGGAACCCTGCACGACGAGCACCGGGCAGGTGACGTGCGCGAGCTGGGCGCCGGCGTCGATGGGCTTGGACGCCCCCATGGCCTTGAGCGCGGCCATCCGGCCGGGCTCGGCCAGCGAGCGGCGGATCTCCTCGATCCGGGCCTCCCAACCGGCCGGCTTGGCGCCGGGGTGGGCCACGTCCAGGTAGGCGACCCACTGCGGGATGCTGCCCAGCAGGGTGGCGCGCAGCAGGCGGGTCATGCCGCGGCGGACGCGGGGCACCCGCAGGACGCCCAGCCCGATGCTCTGCGCGCGGGTGAACGGGGTGAGCTCGACGACGGCGCTGACCAGCTCCGGCGCGGTGGCCGCGGCGATGGTGGCGGCGCCCCCGGCGATGGAGTGGCCGACCAGGACGGCGGGGCCGCCCAGGTGGGCGACCAGGGCGACGAGGTCCCCGGCGATGGCGGTGCGGGAGTAGGAGTCCCACTCGACGCTGGACTCCCCGCAGCCGCGCAGGTCGACCGCGGCGACCCGGTACCCGGCGGCGACCAGGGCGGGGGTGAGGGAGCGGTAGGCGCGGCGCGTGTCGCCCATGCCGTGGGCCAGCACCACCAGCGGGCCCTCGGTGCCGGTCAGGTCGTAGGCGAGAGTGCCGCCCTCGGTGGTCAGGAACTGGGTCACGGGGTCCTCCGGGTGTCGGACGCACCGGCTCAGTGCGTTAGCCAGAAGCTATCACAATTAGCCAACGTGGGGGCCGTTACCGTCGTCCAGGTGTCCGGACCCCTCCCCGTGCCCCCCGAGGGCGCCACCCTCGCCCTCTGGGAACGCCTGTGCGCCCTGCTCGACGAGGACCCGCAGCTGTGGCCCGCCGTCCGCCAGGCACTGCTGGACCCGGCGTCCTCGTTCGCCGAGCACGCCGAGGCGCTGGCCGACCGCGGCATCGAGGACCCCGCTGCCATCGACCCCTGGGTGACCCTCGTCGACGGCCTGGACGACGCCGGGGCGCTGGCCTACCTGGACCGGGCCGACCAGGGCTCCGAGCTGGCCGACGCCCTCGCCGGCATCCCGCGGGTCCGCGCGGCCGGCGTCGACCTGGGGCCGGTCACCGACACCGACGGCGACGTCCCCACCGCCGTCCGGGCCGCCGACGCCGCACTGGCCCCGGCCGGGCTGTGCCTGGTGTACCTGGACGAGGACTCCGACGCCTACCCGCTGGTCGTCGTCCGTGCCGACGACGCCGCCGAGATCGCCTCGCTCGCCGAGCAGCTGGGGCACGGCACCACCCTGCGCTGAGCGCGGACGGCCTCAGGCCGGTGCGACGCCGAGCTCGGTGAGCAGGCCGCGGATCCGGCCCTCGATGTCGTCGCGGATCGGTCGCACGGCCTCGACGCCCTGCCCGGCCGGGTCCTCGAGGGCCCAGTCCAGGTACCGCTTGCCGGGGAAGACCGGGCAGGCGTCGCCGCAGCCCATGGTGATGACGACGTCGGAGGCCTGCACCGCCTCGGTGGTGAGGACCTTCGGGGTGGCGGCGGAGATGTCGATGCCGACCTCGGCCATCGCGGCGACCGCGGCCGGGTTGACCCGGTCGCCGGGCAGCGAGCCGGCGGAGCGGACCTCGACCCGGTCCCCGGCCAGGTGGGTCAGCCACCCGGCGGCCATCTGGGATCGACCGGCGTTGTGGACACAGACGAAGAGCACGCTGGGGGTCACGACCGGGCCTCTCGACGGGTGGGGGTGGGCGCCGGGACCGTGGGGTCGCCGGGGAACCACCTGCGCGCCGCCCACAGCGACACGTAGACCAGGGCCACCAGCACCGGTACCTCGATGAGCGGGCCGACGACCCCGGCCAGGGCCTGGCCGGAGGTGACGCCGAAGGTGCCGATGGCCACGGCGATGGCGAGCTCGAAGTTGTTGCCCGCGGCGGTGAACGCCAGGGTCGCGGTCTTGGCGTAGCCCAGCCGCAGCCGCATGCCGAGCAGGAACGCCCCGCCGAACACCAGCGCGAAGTAGGCCAGCAGCGGCAGCGCGATCCGGACGACGTCCCAGGGCTTGGAGGTGATGGCCTCGCCCTGCAGGGCGAAGAGCATCACGATCGTGAACAGCAGCCCGTAGAGCGCGACCGGCCCGATCGTCGGGAGGAACCGGCTCTCGTACCAGTCCCGGCCCTTCGTGCGCTCCCCGATGGTGCGGGTCAGGAACCCGGCCACCAGCGGGATGCCCAGGAACACGAGCACCGAGACCACGATGGCCCAGACGCTGAACTCCGCCGACGTCGTGGACAGGCCCAGCCAGCCGGGCAGCAGCTGCAGGTAGAACCAGCCCAGGGCGGCGAAGGCCACGATCTGGAACACCGAGTTGATCGCGACCAGGACGGCGGCGGCCTCCCGGTCCCCGCAGGACAGGTCGTTCCAGATCAGCACCATCGCGATGCAGCGAGCCAGCCCGACGATGACCAGCCCGGTCCGGTACTCGGGCAGGTCGGGGAGCATGAGCCAGGCCAGGGCGAACATCAGCGCCGGCCCGAGGACCCAGTTCAGCCCCAGGGAGGCCAGCAGCAGCTTCCGGTCGCCGGTGACCCGGTCCAGCTGGTCGTAGCGGACCTTGGCGAGCACCGGGTACATCATCAGCAGCAGGCCGACGGCGATCGGCAGGCTGACGTCGCCGACCGTCACCGCCTCCAGGGCCGTGGCCAGGCCCGGGACGAAGCGCCCCAGCAGCAGGCCCACGGCCATCGCGGCGACGATCCACACCGGCAGGAACCGGTCCAGGGTCGACAGCCTGGCCAGCACCGGGGTGTCCAGGTCGGTGCCCGGGCGGGCGGTCTCGGCGACGGGGTCGCTCATGCTGCGGGGTCCTCCACACGACGGGGGCACGACGGGGGATCGACACGCGTCGATGCGGTCGCCACTGTGCAGCAGGCATCGACAGACGTCAATCACTGCGCCACGATGGGCCGGTGGACAGCAGCCGGAGGACCCCGTCGGCACACCCCGGGCTCGCGGTCCTGCCCGACGCCGGCTGCTCGGCCGGGCCGCTGACCGGGGGCATGACGGCCCAGGCCGCCACCGAGCTGGCCCACGTCCTCAAGGCCCTCGCCGACCCCGCCCGGCTGCGGCTGCTGTCGCTGATCGCCGACAGCCCGACCGCCGCCGCGTGCGTCTGCGACCTGACCGAGCCCCTGGGGCTGTCCCAGCCGACCGTGTCCCACCACCTCAAGGTGCTGGTGGACGCCGGTCTCCTGGACCGGGAGAAGCGTGGGGTGTGGGCCTGGTACTCCGCGGTCCCCGGGGCGCTGGACGCAGCCGTCTCCGGGCTCCCGGGTGCGGACCGGCTCGTCCGCTCCTGACCACGGGGCGCGTACGTTCGGAGGCGTCTCCGGTCTTCTGTGGTGCGGCCCTCGGCCGCGCCGGACCGCTGCGGTCAGGCCGGTCCCCATGAGCACCACCCTCGCGTCCACCCCCCTCCCGGAGACCGGTGTGGCCCAGCCGCCCGTGCCCGACCCCCTGACCGACGGGGCCGAGGACCGGCTGGTGACCGTGACGCGCGCGGCGGCGGTGGGAAGCCCTCGCCGTCCCTGCTGGCGGCCCGGCAGCTGCTGGACGAGGCCGAGCCACACGCCCGGCGCTCGGCCGCCGACCACGCCCGCACGTCCCGGCGTCGCCACGAGCTGCGTGGTCTGCTCGCCGACCGGCGGGCGGCCCGGCGGGCCGACTGAGCCGCTGCGCCGGTCGCGGCGCTCAGCGCCAGGCGCCCCGGCGCAGCAGTCGCAGCCCGTTCAGGGCGACCAGGATCGTCGAGCCCTCGTGCCCGGCCACCCCCAGCGGCAGCGGCAGGTGCGCCACGAGGTCCCAGGTGACCAGCGCGAGGACGACCGTCCCGGCGACGACGAGGTTCTGCACCACCAGCCGCCGGGCCCGGCGGGACAGGTCGACCAGCGCCGGCAGCGTGGCCAGATCGTCCCGGACGACGACCACGTCGGCACTGGAGACGGCGAGGTCGGAGCCGATCCCGCCCATGGCCACCCCGACGTCGGCGGCGGCGAGGGCCGGGGCGTCGTTGACGCCGTCGCCGACGACCAGCACCCGGTGGCCCTGGGCCTGCAGCTCGCGGACCGCAGCCACCTTGTCCTCGGGCAGCAGCCCGGCGCGGACGTCGGTGATGCCCACCTCGGCGGCCAGGGCGCCGGCCGCGCGGGCGTTGTCGCCGGTCAGCAGCACGGGGGAGTGGCCCAGGGAGTCGCGCAGCGCGCGCACCGTGTCGGCCGCGGCGGGGCGGAGCCGGTCGGCCAGCGACAGGTGGCCGGCCGGGACGCCGTCCACGGTCACCACGACGACGGTGCGCCCGCGGGCCTGCTCGGCCGCGACGTCGGGACCCGAGGCGTCACCGGGGGAGCCGACGGCCACGACCCGGCCCCCGACGGTGGCGGTGACCCCGCGGCCGACGGCTGCCCGGAACCCGGTGCAGGACGCGACGGTGAGGCCGCGCTCCCGGGCGGCGGCGACCACGGCCCGGCCGACCGGGTGCTCGCTGGGGCCCTCGGCCGCGGCGGCCAGGGCGAGCAGCTCGTCCTCGGTGTGCGGGCCGGTCGCGCCGACGGCGACGACCGTCGGGGTGCCGTCGGTGAGGGTGCCGGTCTTGTCCAGCACGACCGCGGTCACGCTGCCCAGCCCCTCCATGGCCACCGCGGAGGTGACCAGCACGCCGTGCCGGCCGGCGGTCGCGATCGCCGACAGCAGCGGCGGCATGGTGGCCAGCACCAGGGCGCAGGGCGAGGCCACGATCATGAACGTCATCGCCCGCAGCAGGGCGCTCTGCAGGTCCGCGCCCAGCAGCAGCGGGATGCCGAACACCGCCAGCGTGGCGACGACGACGCCCACCGAGTAGCGCTGCTCGACCTTCTCGATGAAGAGCTGGGTGCCGGCCTTGGTCTCCGAGGCCTGCTCCACCAGGGCACCGATCCGGGCGACGACGCTGTCGTGCGCTGCCTTGGCCACCTGCACGGTCAGCGTGCCGGTGCCGTTGACGGTGCCGGCGAAGACGTCGTCCCCGGGCTGCTTGTCCACCGGCAGCGGCTCGCCGGACACCGAGGCCTGGTCGACCTCCGAGGCGCCGTCCACCACGACGCCGTCGGCCGGCAGCCGGTCGCCGGGCCGGACCAGCACCCGGTCGCCCACCGCGAGCTCGGCGGCGGGGACGACGACCTCGACGCCGTCCTCCAGGCGGCAGGCCTGCTCGGGGGCCAGCTCGGTCAGCGCCCGGACGGCGTCGCGGGTCCGCCGGGTGGCGAAGGCCTCCAGGGCACCCGACGTCGCGAAGATGACGATCAGCAGCGCCCCGTCGAAGACCTGCCCGATCGCGGCGGCCCCGATCGCGGCCACGACCATCAGCAGGTCGACGTCCAGGGTCTTCTCGCGCAGCGCCTGCACACCGGCGACGGCCGGTTCCCAGCCGCCGGCGGCGTAGCAGGCCAGGTGGACGGCCCAGTAGAGGGGCGTCGGGGCTCCGCCGAGCTGGAGCAGGCCGCCGAGGGCGAACAGGCCCAGGGACAGCGCGGCCCAGCGGACCTCGGGCAGCGTCCAGGCCACGGTGAGCCGCGGCGGGAGGGTGGCGCGCACGGGCCGGGTGAGGGTCGGGGCGGTCACAGACGGGACACTACCTGCGCATGCGTGAAGGTGTGCAGGTGGTCAGGGCCCGTTCCGGGACCACGTCGGTACGCTGCGGGGGTGCACCAGGGCATCGACGACTTCGACATGCCCGCCCCCGACGACGTGCGTCGGGCGGCGGACGCCCTGCGCATGCTCGCCGACCCCACCCGGCTGAACATCCTGTGGGCGCTCATGCAGGGCGAGACGTCGGTGGCCTGCCTGGCCGAGCTGGCCGGCACCAGCCCCACCGCGGTCAGCCAGCACCTGTCCAAGCTGCGGCTGGCCGGCCTGGTCGCCAACCGGCGCGAGGGCACCTTCGTCTTCTACGCCCTCGCCGACTCCCACATCGGCGAGCTCGTCCGCCAGGCCCTGTCGCACGCCGACCACCGCACCCGCTCGCGCACCGACGCCTGACCCCCTCCACCGGGCGGCGCCCCTGCCGCTGGGGCAGGGTGCGCAGGAGCCGGTCCGCAGCGTCGCGGGCCGCGGACGGAGGCACCCGTGACCGCGTTCTACACCGAACAGCAGCGCTCCTGGCAGGACCACTTCGACTCCCGGCCGCTGGCCGACCGGCTCGAGGCCGCGATCGTCGCCGACCGGCTCGACGACGGGTCGGCGGCCTTCATCGCCTCCCGCGACTTCTTCTTCCTGTCCACCGTCGACGGGGCGGGCCGGCCCACCGTGTCCTACAAGGGCGGCCCCACCGGCGTCGTCGCCGTCCTGGACGAGCGCACGCTGGCCTTCCCGCACTACGACGGCAACGGCATGTTCCTGTCGATGGGCAACGCCGCCGAGACCGGACAGGTCGGGCTGCTGTTCATCGACCTGGAGACGCCCAACCGGGTCCGCGTCCAGGCCACCGCCACCGTCAGCGCCGACGACGAGCTGCTCGCCCGCTGGCCCGGCGCCACCCTGGTCACCCGGGCCGTCGTCGACGAGGTGTTCCCCAACTGCGGCCGGTACGTCCACGTGCACGAGCGGGTCCGGGCCAGCGAGTACGTCCCGGACGCCGGGGGCAGCGCCCCGCGCCCGTCGTGGAAGCGGCTCGACGTCGTCCAGGACGTGCTGCCCGACGCCGACCGCACCCAGGGCGAGGGCGGCGTGATCACCTTCGAGGAGTACGTGGGCAAGGTGGCCTCGGGGACCTCCTGAGAGGGTGGGGGGCGTGTCCGTCGCAGCCCTCGTCCTGGCCGCCGGCGGCGGCCGCCGGTACGGCATGCCCAAGGCCCTCGTCGAGCACGAGGGGTCGCTCTTCGTCGAACGCGCCGTGCGGACGGCGCGCGCGGCGTGCGACCCGGTGCTGGTCGTGCTCGGCGCCGCCATGGTGGAGGTCTGGCAGCGCGCCGACCTCGACGGCGCCACCGTCGTGGGCAACCGGGAGTGGGAGACCGGGATGGCCTCCTCGCTGCGCACCGGCATCCAGGGCCTGCAGGCGCTGGGCAGCGGCATCGAGGCCGTGCTGGTGCTGCTCGTCGACGTCCCCGGGATGACGCCGGAGGTGCTGCACCGCCTCGCCGGGCACGCCGCGGCAGATGCGCTCGTCGTCCCCACCTACGACGGGGTGCGTGGGCACCCGGTGCTGGTGGGCCGCGACCACTGGGCGGGGGTGCTCGCCGGCGCCACCGGGGACGAGGGTGCGCGCACCTACCTGGCCGAGCACGCCGCGGAGGTGGTGGAGGTCGACTGCACCGGGCTCGCCGACCCGACCGACTGGGACGTCCCGCCGGGTAGCGTCCAGACGTGAGCGCGCCCACCGTCTCCCCCGCCATCGCCCTGGTCACCGACGAGCCGATCAGCGTCGCCGCCCACGAGGACGCCGTCGCGCACCCCGCCGCCGGGGCCACCGTGTCCTTCGCCGGCGTCGTCCGCGACCACGACGGCGGCCGGTCGGTCACCGAGCTGGAGTACGTCGGGCACCCCACCGCCCAGGCGCTGATCGAGGAGATCGCCGCCGAGTTCGCCGCCCGCCCCGAGGTGCACAGCGTCGCGGTCAGCCACCGGGTCGGCCTGCTCGCCATCGGCGACGTCGCGCTGGCCTGCGCGGTCGCCACCAGCCACCGGGGGCAGGCCTTCTCCGCCTGCGCGGAGCTGGTGGACGAGGTCAAGGCCCGGCTGCCGATCTGGAAGCGGCAGGTGTTCGGGGACGGGCAGGAGGAGTGGGTCGCCTGTCCGTGACGGGGCGCTGACCTGCGGTGCTTGCCCCGGGGCGCCCCGGTGTGACACAACTCGTCCGGGCGGGTCCGAGGACGGGACGACCCACGAGCGGCAGGGAGTCGGACCGGTGGACGGCTGCAGGGACCAGGTCGTCGAGCGGATGCCCGTCGGCTGGCTGGCGCTGGACGCCGACTGGGTGGTCCGCGGGGTCAACGCAGCAGGCCTGCGGGTCATCGGCAAGACCCGCGAGGAGCTGCTGGGCGCCGACTACTGGGAGTCCTTCCCGGACAACCGGCACAACGCGTTCGGCGAGAGCTACCGCCGGGTCCGTGAGACGGGCGTCGCGGAGTCCCTGGAGGCCTGGTACCCCGAGCCGCTGAACACCTGGTTCGAGGTGACCGCCGTCCCGGCCGGGGACGGGCTGGACCTGTTCTTCGCCGAGGTCAGCGAGCGGCGCCGGGCCCAGGAGCGGCTCGCCGTCCTCGCGCTGGTCAGCGCCGAGCTGGCCGGCAACCCCGACCCGGTGGACAGCA
The DNA here is from genome assembly GCF_979256525.1 of Klenkia sp. AC732. Taxonomy (NCBI): domain Bacteria; kingdom Bacillati; phylum Actinomycetota; class Actinomycetes; order Geodermatophilales; family Geodermatophilaceae; genus Klenkia; species Klenkia sp. AC732. The sequence goes on from NZ_CEEDOS010000023.1 coordinate 43,781, forward strand.
TGGCCCGGATCCCCCGGCTGGTCGTCCCGGCGATCGCCGACTGGGCCGTCGTCACGGTGATCGACGACGACGGCCGGCCCGCCGACGTGGGCAGCTGGCACGCCGACGCCCGGCTGCGCGAGGTGCTCTCGCGCTACGTGGAGCTGCGGCTGTCCGCGCTGCCGGTGACCGCACCGCTGATCCAGGCACTCACGACCGAGGCGCCCGTGCACGTCACGGGCCAGCAGGTGGCCGAGACGCTCGCCCCCGGCGAGGCCCGGGACCTGCAGCGCCAGCTCGCCGACGGCACCGGGGTCTACCTGCCGCTGCTGGGTCGCGGACGCACCCTGGGCCTGCTGACCCTGTGGTGCCAGTCCGGCCGGGCGCTGGCCGGTGACGAGCTGGCCGCCGCCCGCGAGGTCGCCGACCGGATCGGCCTGGCCCTGGACAACGGGCGGCTCTACCGCCAGCAGGCCCAGCTGGCCGAGGAGCTGCAGCGCAGCCTGCTCACCCAGCCCTTCCAGCCCGACCACGCCGAGGTCGCCGTCCGGTACACCCCGGCCGTCGAGGCGGCCCGGGTCGGCGGGGACTGGTACGACGCGTTCCTGCAGCCCAGCGGCACGATGATGCTGGTCATCGGCGACGTCGTCGGCCACGACACCGCGGCCGCCGCGATGATGGGCCAGCTCCGCAGCCTGCTGCGCGGCATCGCCGCCTACTCCGACGCCGGGCCCGCCGAGGTGCTCCGCGGGCTGGACGCCGCCATGTCGTTGCTGGACCTGCAGACCCTGGCCACCGCCGCGGTCGCCCGGCTGGAGCAGACCCCGGAGGACGCCGCGGCCGACCGCACCGTGCTCCGCTGGGCCAACGCCGGCCACCTGGACCCGATGGTGCTGCGCCCGGACGGCTCGATCACCGAGCCGGTCAGCTGGCAGGGCGACCTGCTGCTCGGCGTGGACAGCGGCGCGCTGCGGCGCGAGCAGACGATCGTGCTGGAGCGCGGTTCCACCGTGCTGCTGTTCACCGACGGGCTCATCGAACGGCGCGGGGAGGACCTGGACACCGGGCTCGCCCGGATGCGGGCCGTCGTCGCCGAGCTGGCGGACGAGCCGCTGACCGTGCTCTGCGACGAGCTGGTCGAGCGGCTGGTGCACGGCCGTCCCGACGACGACGTGGCGCTGGTCGCGGTCCGGCTGCACCCGCAGGACCGACCCCGCCCACCGGAGGCCGGACCCCGCCGGGTGCCCGACGAGGTCCCGGAGGACCCCGCCGGACCATGAGCCGGGGGGCGGGGCTCAGCGGGCGCCGGCGAGCCCGTCGTCGTCGGGGTCGCGGTGCCCGGACTCGCGGCCCTCGGCGCGCTCGAGCGCCTCCTCCTCGGCCTCGCCCTCCAGGCGTCGGGCCTCGCCGGCCACCTCGGCCGCGGCGTCCCCGTGGGACTCCCCGTAGACCTCGGTCGCCCGGCCCAGCAGCTCCTCGGCCTTGGCCTTCGCCTTGTCGAACACGCTCATCGCACGGTCCTCCTGGTCGGTGTCGCTCTCATCGGTGCACGCTGTCCCGGATCTCGCCGACCAGCTCCTCGAGGATGTCCTCCAGGGCCACGACGCCCAGCACCGCACCACCGTCGACGACGGCGGCGAACTGGGCGCGGTCGGCCTGCATGGTCTGCAGGGTGCTCCGCAGGTCCGCCGAGGCCTCGACCCGGGGGAGCGGACGGGTGATGTCGGCGACCCGCACGTCGGGCTCGCCGTCGGCCACCAGCACGTCCTTGACGTGCACGTAGCCCGACAGCTCACCGTCGGTGACCACCGGGAAGCGGGAGAACCCGGTCTGCGCCGCGACCCGCTCGACGGCGAGGGCGTCCTCGTCGGGGCTGAGCACCGTGAGGTCCGCGCGGGCGATCAGCACGGTCCGGGTCTCCCGGTCCTCCAGGGTCAGCGCGCCGGTGAGCAGGTCGTGGTCGGCGTCGTCGAGCAGGCCACCGGCCCGGGACTCGTCCAGCAGCCCGGCGACCTCGTCGCGGGTGAAGGAGCTGGTCACCTCGTCCTTGGGCTCCACCTTCAGCAGCCGCAGGACCGCGTTGGCCAGGGCGTTGAGCACGAAGATCACCGGCTTGAGCACCGTGACGACCAGCAGCAGCGGCGGCGCCAGGGCGAGGGCGGCCTTGTCCGGGCCGGCCAACGCCAGGTTCTTGGGCACCATCTCGCCGATCACCACGTGCAGCGCGACGACGACGGTCAGCGCGATCACGAAGCTGATCGGGTAGACCGCGCCCTCGGGGACGCCGACGGCGTCGAACACCGGCTCCAGCAGGTGTGCCACGGCCGGCTCGCCGATGGCGCCCAGGCCCAGCGAGCAGACGGTGATGCCCAGCTGGGCGCCGGCCATCATCATCGAGACCTGCTCCATCGCGCCCAGCGTGGTCCGGGCCCGGCGGCTGCCGGCCTCGGCCAGCGGCTCGATGGAGGAGCGCCGGGCGGAGATCAGGGCGAACTCCGCGCCGACGAAGAAGGCGTTGGCGCCCAGCAGCACGACGGCCACCAGCACGCCGATCCAGTCGCTCACGCGGACACCTCGGTCTCGTCGTCGGCGGTCTCGGGCAGCAGCTCGCCCAGGCGGGCCCGCTCGACGCGGGTGCCGTCGACGAGGGTCACCTCGACCCAGACGCCACCGGGGTGGCCCTCGGCCTCCTCGGCGAGCTCGGGCGGCAGCTGGCGCAGCGCCTCCACCCGGTCACCCACCTCGGGGATGCGGCCCAGCTGGTGCAGCACCAGGCCGCCGATCGTCTCGTAGTGCCGGTCGCCCGGGACGGTGAGCCCGGTGACCGCGGCGACCTCGTCGGGACGCAGCAGGCCCGACACCGACCAGGTGCCGTCGCCCAGGTCCTCGACGTCGACCTCGTCGGCGTCGTCGTCGTGCTCGTCGGTCAGGTCGCCGACCAGCTCCTCGACCAGGTCCTCGATGGTGACGACGCCGTCGGTGCCGCCGTACTCGTCGACCACCACGGCCATCTGCAGCGACCCGCGGCGCAGGTCGACCAGCAGGTCGTCGAGCTGGCGGGAGGTGGGCACGAAGAGCGCCTCCACCATCACGTCGGCGACGGTCACCGTGGTCCGGTGGGCCCGCTCCACCCCGAGGGCGTGTTTCACGTGGACCAACCCGACGACGTCGTCGACGCCGTCGGCGGACAGCACCGGGAACCGGGAGTGCCCGGAGTCCCGGGCGGTGGCCAGCACGACCGCGACCGGGTCGGTGGCCTGCACGCTGGTCATCTGCACCCGGCGGGTGGCGACGTCGCTGGCGCGCAGCTCGCCGAAGGCCAGCCCACGCTCCAGCAGGGCGGCGGTGCCGGCCTCCAGCGTGCCCGTGCTGCCCGAGCGACGCACCAGGGAGGTGAGCTCCTCGGGGGAGCGGGCGGAGGCCAGCTCCTCCTGCGGCTCGACGGAGAAGACCCGGCGCAGGATGGCGTTCGCCCAGCCGTTGAGGGCCCGGATGACCCAGGCGGTGTTCCGGGTGAAGCCCCGCTGGAAACCCGACACGGCCTTGGCGACCCGGAACGGCTCGGCGATGGCCAGGTTCTTGGGCACCAGCTCGCCGAAGACCATGGTCAGCGCGGTCGCCAGGACCAGCGCCAGGGTGATCGACACCGAGCGGGCGGCACCGCCGGAGAGCCCGACGGACTCCAGCGGCCCGGCCAGCAGCGCGGCGATGGAGGGCTCGGCGACGAAGCCGATGGCCAGGTTGGTGACGGTGATGCCGAGCTGGGCACCCGACAGCTGGGTGGACAGCGTCCGCATCGCGGCCAGCACGCCGTCGGCGCCGCGCTCACCGTCGGCGGCGTGGCGCTCCACGGTGGCCCGGTCCACGGTCACCAGGGCGAACTCGAAGGCGACGAAGGCGGCGCAGGCGGCGATCAGCAGGACGCCGACGAGGACGAGCAGCCACTCGATCACGGCGTGCACCCCGGCTGGGGACGGGCAGGTGTCTCAGGTAGGTGAGGCAGCGAGCTCACGAGCGGGGTGGATCAACCTCCGGCGAAGGGGGGCAGCACGTCGACGACTGCCCCGGGCGACAGCACCAACGCACGATCACGCGTGGACGTTCCGTCGACCAGGAACGAGCACGCCGTCAGCACCCGCTCCAGCTTCTCACCGTGGTCGGCCACGATCTGGCCCACCAGCTCCTCCAGCGACCCGGCGTGGCGGGTCTCGGTGTCCACGCCGACGGCGGCGCGGGCACCGGCGAAGTAGCGCACCGTCACGGTGCCGGTCTCGGTGCCGGCCTCGGTGGTCGTCACGCTCAGCCCCCGATCGCCGACATCGGGCGGGAGGGCTGCAGGAACGACGGGTCGTCGATGCCGTGGCCGGGGAGCTTGGTCAGCGTCGCGATCCGCCAGCGGTCGGCCAGCTCCTGGTCGGTGGCGCCGTCCCGCATCGCCGTCCGCAGGTCGGACTCGTCGCGGGCGAAGAGGCAGTTGCGGATCTGGCCGTCGGCGGTGAGCCGGGTCCGGTCGCAGGCGCCGCAGAAGCTGCGGGTCACCGAGGCGATGACGCCCACGGTCAGCCCGGTGCCGTCGACCAGCCAGCGCTCGGCCGGGGCCGCGCCGCGCTCCTCGACGTCGGGCACCAGGGTGTGGGTGGCCGACAGCTTCGCCAGGATGTCCTCGGCGGTGACCATCTCGGCGCGGGTCCACGCGTGGTGGGCGTCCAGCGGCATCTGCTCGATGAAGCGCAGCTCGTACCCGTGCTCCAGGCAGTACTCCAGCAGCGGAACGGCGTCGTCCTCGTTGATGCCCTTGAGCAGCACCGTGTTGACCTTGACCGGGGTGAGCCCGGCCTCCTTGGCGGCCTTGAGCCCGGCCAGCACGTCGGGCAGCCGGTCGCGGTGGGTCAGCTGCTTGAACCGGTCCCGGTCCAGGGTGTCCAGGCTGACGTTGAGCCGGTCCAGCCCCGCGGCGGCCAGCGCCGGCGCCATCCGGGACAGCCCGACGGCGTTGGTGGTCAGGCTGACCTCGGGACGGGGCAGCAGCGCCGTGGTGGCCGCGACGATGCCGGGCAGGCCCGGGCGCAGCAGCGGCTCGCCGCCGGTGAAGCGGACCTCCTGGATGCCCAGGTGCTCGACGCCGATGCGCACCAGCCGGACGACCTCGTCGTCGGTGAGCTGCTCCACCTTGGGCAGCCAGTCCAGGCCCTCGGGCGGCATGCAGTAGCTGCAGCGCAGGTTGCACCGGTCGGTCAGGGAGACCCGGAGGTCGGTCGCGGTGCGCCCGTGCCGGTCGACGAGCCCGCCGCTGCCGGGCGCACCCGGGGCCGGCTCGGGCACGCGGACCACCGGGTCGGGGAGCGGGCTCGGCGTCGTCACCCTCCCGACTGTAGAGCCGCGTCGGGCGGCTCCCCCAGCGGCTGTGGCCGTCGTCACCCGCGCTCCCGCGCCTGCGGGTCCAGAGTCGGTGCGCCGCCGCACGAGCGGGTTGCACGAGGTTGCCCCGGTGCGTCAGCACCCGTGTGGCGCTAGTGCGTCAGCACCAGCTTGAGGACGACGGCGACCAGCGCGACCGCCGCCGCGACGGCACCCACCAGCAGCGCCCGGCCCAGCGGCACGTCGGCCTGCAGCCGGCGGTACACCAGCCCGATGCCGGCCACCCGGACCAGCCCGACCGCGGCCGCCAGCGACTGGCCCCACACCTCCGGTGGCCAGCCCAGCGCGGTCGCGGCCAGGACCGCGGCGGGCAGCGCACCCGAGCTCAGGACCGGCGTCGCGTCCCGGGCGGCGTCGCGCAGCTCGCGTCGCTCCCCGCCGGTGAACAGCGCCCCGACCGAGTGGGCCAGCACGTGGGCCACGTAGGTCGACAGCACGGTGCCCACGACGATCGTCACGGCGGCACCGGAGTCCACCGCGGCCGGCGACGTGCCGACGACGGCGGCGAGCACCAGGACGTTCCCGTAGACGTAGGCGGCCACCCGGCTCTGCGCGCGGTGCGGGTCGACGTCGTCACGGCGGCGGGTGAGCGGGCGCCACACCCGGGACTCGGTCACCGGGGCATCCTCCCCGGACCTCTCCTAGGATCGGGCTGCCACCCGGGAACACGGCAGGCCCCCCTGTCTCCGCCTGTGGCCAGGAAGTCGAGATCGATCCCCGTGCACAACCCCCTCTCGCCCTACGCCCGCATCTTCACCGTCCCGGGCTCGCGGTCCTTCTCCTTCGCCGGCTGGCTGGCCCGCGTGCCGATGTCCACCGTCGGGCTGGGCTCGGTGCTGATGGTCGCCGGCGAGTCCGGCAGCTACGGCCTGGCCGGTGCCGTCGCAGGCACCCTCGCGCTGGCCTTCGCCGTCGGCAGCCCGCAGTGGGCCCGCGGCATGGACCGCGTCGGCCAGGCCCGGGTGCTGGTGGTGTCCTCGGCGGCCTACCTGCTGCTGGGTCTGGTCTTCGTCGCGGCCGTCGTGCTCGACGGCCCCCGCTGGTCCTGGTTCGTGCTCGCCGCCCTGACCGGCGCGTGCGGGGCCAACGTCGGTGCCGCCGTCCGGGCCCGGTGGGCCAACGCGCTGCCCGACGCCGAGGACCGGCAGACCGCGTTCGCCTTCGAGTCCGTCGTCGACGAGGTCGTCTTCGTCGTCGGGCCCCCGTCGATCACCTTCCTGGCCGCTCTGGTCGCCCCGCCGGCGGGGTTCGTCGTCGGCCTCGTCGTCGGGGTCGCCGGCGCCGTCTGGCTGGCCCGCCAGCAGGCCACCCAGCCCCCCGTTCACCGGGACACCTCCGACGAGCCGCGCCCGCGCACCTCGGTGCTCAGCCCGACCCTGCTGGTCGTGGCCACCGCCTACCTGGCCGTGGGAACCGTCTTCGGCGCCATGGACGTCGTGGTCGTCGGGTTCGCCGAGCTGCAGGACGCCCCGGTGATGGCCGGGGTCGCGCTGGCCGCCTACGCCGGGGGCAGCCTGGTGTCCGGGCTGGCCTACGGCGTCGTCCGGCTGCCCGGGACGCTGCTGGCCCGGTTCGTGGGCTGCGCGGTCCTCTTCGGCCTCGCCGCCCAGGGCCTGCTGCTGGTCGGGTCGCTGACCTGGCTGGTGCCGGCGGCGTTCCTGGCCGGGCTGGCCATCGCCCCGGTGCTGGTCTCGGGCATGTCGCTGGTGGAGTCCCGGGTGCCGCGCTCGGCGCTCAACGAGGGCCTGACCTGGACGTCGACCGGTCTCACCCTGGGCGTCACCGCGGGTGCCGCGCTGGCCGGTGCCGCCGTCGACTCCTGGGGCGCGCAGGACGCCTTCCTCGTGCCCGCGCTGGGTGCCGCTGCCGCCGGGGTGCTCGCGCTGGCCGGTGCGCTGCTGCTGCGCCGCCCCGCCGAGCTGGTGGAGCCGGCGCCCGCGGACGCGGTGCGGTGACCCGCCCGCTGGACGCCACCGACTGGGCGATCCTGGCCCAGCTGCAGGACGACGCCCGGCTCTCGCTGCGCGAGCTGGCCCGCCGGGTGCACCTGTCGGCGCCCTCGGTCGCCGACCGGCTGCGCCGGCTGGAGGAGACCGGGGTGCTCACCGGGTACCGGGCCACGGTCGACCTGGCCGCCGCCGGTCGCGGCGTCGTCGCCTACGTGCGGCTGTCCTGCTACGGCCCGCGCTGCGTGCTGCGCGACCCCGAGGTGGCCGGCTGGCCCGAGGTCCTCGAGCTGCACCGGGTCACCGGCGACGCCTGCTCCCTGCTCAAGGTGGGGACGGCGACCATGGCCGGCTTCGAGGCCCTGGTCGACCGGCTCGCCGTCTTCGGGCCGCCCAGCTCCACGATGGTGCTGGCCAGCCCGCTGCCGGCGGCGCCGGTGCGGCCGCTGTCAGGCTGACCCCCGCAGATCCCTCGCACCCGTCAGGCGGCACGGCGTTGCCGGGTGCGCTCGGCCGTTCCGGGGGACCCCCCGCCGCGACGACGATCTCCCGGTGACCACCCGCACCGTGCCGACCGCCCCCCGCCCGCTGGACGCCGGCACCCGGCTCACCCGGGCCGCGGCCAACGCCGGGGAGCCCACGCTGGAGTTCGCCGAGGCCACGCCGTACGAGTCCTACGTCGGCGTGCGGCAGCTGCAGGCGCTCGTCCGGCCGGTCACCGACTCCCCGGCCGAGCCCGCGTTCCTCGTCGTCACCCAGGTGATGGAGCTGCTGTTCACCCTGCTGCGCCGGGAGTGGGAGCTGGCCCAGCGGCAGTTCCGGGCCGACGACCTGGACGGCGCCATCGCCTCGCTGCGCCGCTCGGTGCACCACCTGCGGGCGCTCAACGCCTGCTGGGGGTCGCTGTCCTGGCTGACCCCGGCGGAGTTCAACGGCTTCCGCGACCAGCTCGGGGAGGCCTCGGGCTTCCAGTCCTACGAGTACCGGCACGTGGAGTTCCTGCTGGGGCTCAAGGCCGAGTCCGTCGTCCGGCCGCACCGCGGGCTGCCCGCCGTGCACGCCGACCTGCAGCGCGCACTGGCCGCCGACTCCGTCGAGGACGACGTGCTGGCCCTGCTGGCCCGCCGCGGCGTCGCCGTCCCCCCGGCGGTGCTGGAGCGGGACCGATCCGTCACGCACCCCGCCGACGACGCCGTCACCGCGGCGTGGGCCACGGTCTACCGGGACCCGCGGCCGGGCAACGAGCTCTTCGTGCTGGCCGAGACGCTGACCGACGTCGCCGAGGAGTTCACCGTCTGGCGCCAGCGGCACGTCACCGCCGTCAAGCGGGCGATGGGCGCCAAGCCCGGCAGTGGCGGCTCGGCCGGGCTGGCGTGGCTGGAGCGCAGCGCCGCCCGCGAGGTGTTCCCGGACCTGTGGGCCGCCCGCACCGTCGCCTGACCGGGCCGCCTGAGAGGGTCGACGTCGTGCCCACGACCATCCGCGAGCTGACCGCCGACGACCTCCCCGACGCCTGGGAACTGGGCCGGCTGGCCTTCGGCGGACCGGCGGAGGCACCGGCCCGGGCCCTGCGGGCCGATCCCGGCGTGCACCGGCTGGGCGCCTTCGACGACGCCGGCCGATTGCTGGGCAAGGTCACCGACCACGCACTCGAGTCCTGGTGGGGCGGCCGCCGGGTGTCCACCGCGGCCGTCAGCGGCGTGGCCGTCGCACCCGAGACCCGCGGTGGCGGGCACGCCCGGCGGCTGCTCACCGAGCTGCTGGTCCGGGCCCGCGACCGGGGGGCCGCGGTCAGCGCGCTGTACCCGACGGTCTCCGCGGTGTACCGGTCGCTGGGCTGGGAGGTCGCCGGCACGCTGACCGCCACCGAGCTGGACACCGCCGCGCTGCCCCGCACCCGCGCCGGGGACGGGCTCGTCGTCCGGCCCGGGGGCGCCGACGACCTGGCCGCCGTCACCGACCTGTACGAGGAGGTCGCCCGGGACCGGCAGGGCCTGCTGACCCGCCGCGGCGGGTTCTTCGACGCCCCCACCGACACCCCGCTGCCCGAGGGCGTCGACGGGCTCTCGCTGGTGCACGAGGGCGACCGGCTGGTCGGCGCCCTCGTCTTCGGCCGCGGCAAGGGCTACGGGACCGACGCCCGGCTGACCGTGCACGACCTGCTCGCCACCACCCCGGCGGCCGCCCGCGCACTGGTCGGCGTCCTCGCCGGCTGGACGACGGTGACCCGATCGGTGCGGGTCCCGCTGCTGGCCGGTGACGTGTTCTCCACCGTGCTGCCGCTGGAGCGGTCCTCGTGGCCCGGCGGTGAGGGGTCCGCCGTGCCCTGGATGCACCGGCCGGTGGACGTCGTCCGGGCGGTGGCCGACCGCGGTTGGCCCACGCACGTCACCGGTCGGGTCGCCTTCCGGCTCCGGGACGACGTCGCGCCGTGGAACGCCGGGGACTGGCAGCTCGAGGTCGAGGGCGGCTCGGCGACCCTGCGGCGGACCGGCACCGAGCCTGAGCGGTGGCTCGACGTCCGCGGGTTCGCCGTCCTCTACTGCTCGGCGACGTCGGGCCGGGCGCTGGCGCAGACCGGCCTCACCGGGGGCGCCGGGGACCCCGCCGCCCTGGACCTGCTCGCCTCCGGGCCGCGGGCCGAGCTGCGCGACTACTTCTGAGGGTGTTCCCACAGGTCGTGTGGGGTTCCTCGCCGGTTGAGCGGCACACCACCGGGTAGGGCGGGAGGGAGCGGCCGCGCCGATGGCGTGTGCCCCACACACCCCGCACCACCACGAGGAGGAGCTCCATGACCGTCCCCACGATCACCCTCAACAACGGCGTCGAGATCCCGCAGCTGGGCTTCGGCACCTACCAGATCGAGCCCGAGAACACCCGCGAGGCCGTCCGCGCGGCCCTCGAGGTCGGCTACCGGCACATCGACACCGCCGAGATGTACGGCAACGAGAAGGAGGTCGGTGAGGGCTTCCGCGACTCCGGGCTCGCCCGCGAGGACGTCTTCCTCACCTCGAAGCTGAACAACGGCTTCCACGCCGAGGCCGACGTCGCCAAGGCCATCGACCAGTCGCTGGCCGACCTGCAGGTCGAGCAGCTGGACCTGTTCCTCATCCACTGGCCGCTGCCGGGCATCGACATCGACTTCGTCGAGACCTGGAAGGCCATGGAGCAGCTGTACCGCGACGGCAAGGCCCGCGCGATCGGCGTCTCCAACTTCCAGACCAACCACCTCAACCGGCTGCGCGACCAGGCCGACATCACCCCCGCGGTGAACCAGATCGAGGTGCACCCCTACCTGGCCCAGGACGAGCTGCGCGCCTACAACGCCGAGCGCGGCATCCTCACCGAGGCCTGGTCGCCCATCGCGCAGGGCAAGGTCCTCGACGACCCGGCGATCGTCCGCGTCGCCGAGCGCGTGCACCGCACCCCGGCCCAGGTCACCCTGCGCTGGGCGGTCCAGCGCGGCGACATCGTCTTCCCCAAGTCGGTCACCCGCAGCCGCGTCGAGGAGAACTTCGCGCTCTTCGACTTCGAGCTGTCCCAGGACGACATGACGGCGATCTCGGCCCTGGACCGCAACGAGCGCACCGGCCCCGACCCGGACACGTTCAACATGATCCCCAGCTGACACCGCACGCCCAGAGGGCCCGCTCCCCGCACGGGGGGCGGGCCCTCCGTCGTCCCCGGCCCGCCTCCCGCCGGCGGTGATCATGGAGTTCGTGCACGGTGACACGCCGGGGCCGGCGTGTCGTCGTGCACCAACCCCATGATCACGGCCGGGGGTGGCCGGGAGGTGGCCGAGAGGGTCAGTCAGTGGTGACGAAGTCGATGAGCTCCTCGACGCGGCCGATGAGCTCGGGCTCCAGGTCGGTCCAGGTCTGCACGCGGGCGAGGATGCGCTGCGCCCAGACGTAGCCGGTGTCGTCCTCCCAGCCCAGCCGGCGGCAGACGCCGGTCTTCCAGTCCTCGCCCCGGGGCACCGTCGGCCAGGCCGTGATGCCGACGACGGAGGGCTTGACCGCCTGCCAGATGTCGATGAACGGGTGCCCGACGACCAGGGCGTGCGCGCCGGTGACCTGCCCGGCGATGCGGGACTCCTTGGACCCGGTCACCAGGTGGTCGACCAGCACGCCGAGCCGTCGTCCCGACGCCGGGCGGAACTCCCGGACGATCGCCGGGAGGTCGTCGACGCCGTGCAGCGGTTCGACGACGACGCCCTCGATGCGCAGGTCGTGGCCCCACACCTTCTCCACCAGCTCGGCGTCGTGCTTGCCCTCGACGTACACGCGGCCCTCGCGGGCGACCCGGGCCCGCGCGCCGGCGACGTACGTGGAGCCCGACGCGCTGCGGAAGGGGCCGGCCGGGCCCTGCTGCTTCGGGCGCACCAGCACCACCGGGCGGCCCTCGACCCAGAAGCCGGGACCCAGCGGGTAGCCCTTCACCCGGCCGAAGCGGTCCTCGAGGTGGACGACGTCCTTCTCGCAGCGGACGACGGCGCCGACGAAGCCCGAGCTCGGGTCCTCCACGACGAGGTCCTTGTCCGCCTCGACCTGCGGGAGCGGCTTCTTCTGCGTCCGGGGGTGCACGAGCGAGTCGTACGGGGAGCGGGGAGGCACCGACCGAGTCTGCGCACGACCCCCGCGGGGCCGCGGGAACGACACGCCCGGACGGTGTTTAGACAGTTCGAGTTCCGCGATCCTGTTTCCACCTCCGGCTCGGCGGGGCACCTGGTGGTCACGACTTCGCACCACCCCTGCACGACCACAGACCGCCCCGAGCTGAGGAGCACACCACCGTGATCACCACCGAGAGCATCGACCGGGTCATCGGCAGCGACGTCTACGACGCCGACGGCGACAAGATCGGCACCGCCAACGAGGTCTTCCTCGACGACCAGTCCGGCAACCCCGAGTGGGTCACCGTGAAGACCGGCCTCTTCGGCACCAAGTCCACCTTCGTGCCCCTGCGCGACGCCGACCTCACCGGCGAGGGCCTGCGGGTCCCGGTGTCCAAGGCCGCCGTCAAGGACGCCCCCAAGGTGGACGCCGACCAGCACCTCTCCCCGCAGGAGGAGCAGGAGCTGTACCGGCACTACGGCTTCGAGGGCAACAGCGTCTCCGGCCAGGACACCCTGACGGGCCGCGACACCACCACGACCACCGAGACCACCACCACCGGCCAGGCTGCCGCCGGCCTCGCCGCCGGGGGCGTGGGCCGCACGGGTGACCGGGACGCCACGCTGACCGGTCAGCACAGCGCCGACACCCGCGACAACGACTCCCGTGGCACCGTCGGGCGCGACACCTCCGGCCCCACGACGGACGACGTGATGACCCGCTCCGAGGAGCGGCTCGACGTCGGGACCGAGTCGGTCGAGGCGGGCCGGGCCCGGCTGCGCAAGCACGTCGTCACCGAGAACGTGACCCGCACCGTGCCGGTCTCCCACGAGGAGGTCCGCATCGAGCGCGAGCCGATCACCGACGCCAACCGCGGCGACGCCCTCGACGGCCCCGCGCTGTCGGAGGAGGAGCACGAGGTCACGCTGCACGCCGAGCGTCCGGTCGTGGAGAAGGAGACCGTGCCGGTCGAGCGGGTCCGGCTGGACACCCAGACCGTCACCGAGCAGCAGACGGTGAACGAGACCGTCGCGCACGAGGAGATCGAGCAGGTCGAGGGCGACACGACCCGCGGCACCGGCGTCACCGGGCGCGACACCACCCGCTGACCCACCCCCGCACCACCCGCCGGCGCCCGTCCCGACCTCGTGTCGGGGCGGGCGCCGGCGTCAGCAGGGTCACCGGCCCCCGGCCTCGTGGTCTGCGGGCGTACCGTCCGCACTCCAACCGCAGGTGCACCCCGCCGACGGACCGCGCTCCGCGACCCCCGCCGGTGCGCCGGCGGTGAGGAGTCCCCATGGCAGGCAAGAACAAGGGCGGCCGCGAGGCCAAGAAGCCCAAGGCCGCGAAGGCCAAGACCAACGCCTCGGCACCGAGCACGAAGGCCACGGTCGACGCCATCTCGCAGAAGGGCCGCTGACCCCCGGCCCCCGGCCTGGCCTGCGCCGGGACGGGGGCCGGTCCGCGGACGCGGGAGGACGGTCCGCCCGAGGGGTGGTGGCACTGAGTGTCACAGGGCATCCTGAGACCCACAGCACAGCGGCACCGCAGCCGCTCGAGGAGGACACCCCATGGCCAACCAGTGGTTCGAGACCGTCGCCGAGGCCCAGCGCCGGGCCAAGAAGCGCCTGCCCGCCTCGGTCTACGGCGCGCTCATCGCCGGCTCCGAGCGTGGCACCACCGTCGAGGACAACACCCTCGCCTACTCCGAGCTGGGCTTCGCCCCGCACGTGGCCGGCCTGCAGGGCGAGCGTGACCTGACCACCTCGGTCATGGGCCAGCCGCTGTCGATGCCGGTGATGATCAGCCCCACCGGCGTGCAGGCCGTGCACCCCGACGGCGAGGTCGCCGTCGCCCGTGCCGCCGCGGCCCGCGGGATCACCATGGGCCTGAGCTCCTTCGCCTCCAAGTCCGTCGAGGAGGTCGCCGCGGCCAGCCCGCAGACCTTCTTCCAGATGTACTGGGTCGGGTCCCGGGACGTGCTGGTGCAGCGGATGGAGCGCGCCCGCGCCGCCGGCTGCGTCGGGCTGATCATGACCCTGGACTGGTCGTTCTCCATGGGCCGGGACTGGGGCAGCCCCTCGATCCCGGAGAAGATCGACCTGAAGACGGCGGTCAAGTTCGCCCCCGAGGTGCTGCTCCGGCCGCAGTGGCTCTACACCTTCGCCAAGACCGGCAGGATCCCGGACCTGAAGACCCCGAACCTGGCCCCGCCCGGCGGCGGCGAGGCCCCCACGTTCTTCGGCGCCTACGGCGAGTGGATGGGCACCCCCCTCCCCACCTGGGACGACGTCCAGTGGTTGCGGGAGCAGTGGGGCGGCCCGTTCATGCTCAAGGGCGTCATGCGTGTGGACGACGCGCACCGCGCCGTCGACGCCGGGGTCACCGCGATCTCGGTGTCCAACCACGGCGGCAACAACCTGGACGGCACCCCGGCCTCGATCCGGGCGCTGCCGGCGATCGCCAAGGCCGTCGGCGACCAGGTCGAGGTCGTCACCGACGGCGGGATCCGCCGCGGCTCCGACGTGGTCAAGGCCCTCGCCCTGGGCGCCAAGGCCGCGATGATCGGCCGCGGCTACCTGTGGGGCCTGGCGGCCAACGGGCAGGCCGGGGTGGAGAACGTGCTGGACATCCTGCGCAGCGGCATCGACTCGGCCGTGCTCGGCCTGGGCCACCGCGACGTCAAGGACCTCCGCCCGCAGGACGTCGTCGTCCCGGCGAACTGGCCGCGGGTGCTGGGCACCCCGGACCAGGCGCACGTGGTCTGACCTCCCGGCGCGTCCTCAGGCCGGCTGGCGGAGCAGGTCCACCCGCCAGTCGGCCTCGGGGTGCCGGCCCCCGCGCCACCAGGGCCGGACCAGCTCCAGCCGGCTGAGTGCGCCGGCGCGGTCGGCCCACAGCAGCGCCAGGTGGTTGCCGGCCGGGGGTGCGCCCTCCAGCACCAGCTGCGTCTGCCGGGTGGGGGACTGGTCGTAGTAGGCCTGCAGGGCCCTGGTGTCCCCCGGGGGCAGCTCGCCGTCCTCGGAGTGCCACACGCGCAGCACGTCGGTGTCGGTGGTGACGATCAGCCCGGACATCGGCAGCCCCAGGCTCTCGGCCCCGCTGTCCCCGACGTCGAAGGTGAGCTGCTCGCCCACCGACGCCGCCCACGGCCGCAGCTGCTCCATGGCGTGCCGCCGGACCAGCTGCCGGTCCAGGTGCGGGTCCGCCGAGGGCTGCCAGCCGTGCTGCCGGTGGATCTGGTGGCTCACCGCCACCCCGGCCGCCAGCGCCTCGTGCACCGCGAGCAGCAGCGGGCGCAGTCGGGAGAGCACGGCTTCCGGGGACACCTCCACGCCGCGCAGTCTGCCCCGGGGCACCGACAGTCCGGTCGGCGCTCCGATGTGCACCATCTCGATCAGGGTGGTGGGGTTGGTCCACCCGCTCGGTGGTGGGCCCGCTGCCCACGCCGACCGTCGCTGGTCGCGGTGGTCACAGTCACCCCGACCGGTGGACCAGCCCGACCCGAACACCGGGACAGACCCGTCCCGCCCACCCGAGGAGAACCGCATGGCCACCCGGCCCAAGTCGTCCGTCGTCCCGTTCACCCACCACGCCGAGGGCACCGGCGTCGCGCAGCGCGTCACGGTCGGCGGGGACGCCGGCCACGTCGTCGACGTCGACACCTACCCCGCGTTCGGCGGCCAGGACGCCTCCCCGAGCCCGCTGTCCTACCTGCTGGCGGCCCTGAGCTCCTGCAACCAGGTCACCGCCTCGATCGTGGCTGCGGAGCTGGGCATCGCCACCGGCGCCTGGACCTTCGACGTGCAGGGCGACCTGGACACCGCCGTCATGGTCACCGGGGCCGAGGGCAACGCGAACTTCGACGCCGTCACCGTGCGGGCCACCGTCGAGACCGACGCCGACGCCGAGACCTTCGCCCGGTTCCAGGCCGAGACCGAGCGTCGCTGCCCGGTCACCCAGATGTTCCAGCGCTCGGGCCTGGAGTACTCCAGCGACTGGACCAACGCCCCGCTGGGCTGATCCAGGACGACGAGAGGCCCAGGACCGTGACGGTCCTGGGCCTCTCGTACGTGCCGGGTCAGGCGGTGAGCACCCGCAGGACCAGGGCGACGACGGCGAGGACCATCAACCCGGCTGCGGGCCCGAACTGCCTGTCGTGGACGCGCAGGTGTGCGACGACGGCGCCCACGAAGTAGAGGACGACGCCCACGGCGGCGGCGATGCCCAGCGGTGCCCAGGCCAGACCGACCAGCAGGCCGAGCGCGCCGGCGATCTCCAGCGCGGCCAGGACGGGGATCCGCCCGGCCGGCACGCCGACGCCGAGGACCGCCTGGGTGGCACCCGGGTTCTTGGTGAGCTTGCCCGCGGCGGAGGCGAGCAGGGCGAGGGACAGCAGGACGCTGACCGCGACGGTGGCGATGAACACGGGTGCTCCGATTGTGCTAGTGACTTCGATGAGACAAGCGACGCTAGCAGTCCCGGTGTGCAACCACGCTGCAACGCGCGCCGCTGGGCGAGGTGGGAGAGTGGGCCGGTGAGCCAGCCCACAGCGACCCCCCGTCCGGCCGAGGTGCTCCCGGCCGACCCGAAGGCCCTGGCCGTCGCCCTGGAGGCCACCGGCTACCTGCCCGACGAGGGCCTGACGACGGCGGCCTACCTCGCCCTGGCGATGGGCCGGCCGCTGTTCCTGGAGGGCGAGGCCGGGGTCGGCAAGACCGCGCTGGCCCATGCGCTGGCCGAGGTCACCGGCCGGCCGATGTACCGGCTGCAGTGCTACGAGGGCCTGGAGGCCAGCCAGGCGCTCTACGACTGGGACTTCGGCCGCCAGCTGCTGCACCTGCGCGCCGCCGAGGCCGCCGGTTCCGGGGCCGACACCGCCACGCTCGAGGCCGGCCTCTACGACCGTCGCTTCCTGCTGGCCCGGCCGCTGCTGCAGGCCCTGGAGGACGCGCCCTCGGTGCTGCTGGTCGACGAGATCGACCGTGCCGACGACGAGTTCGAGGCCTTCCTGCTCGAGCTGCTCAGCGACTTCACCATCTCCATCCCCGAGCTCGGCACCATCCGGGCCACCACCCCGCCGCTGGTGGTGCTCACCTCCAACCGCACCCGCGAGGTGCACGACGCCCTCAAGCGCCGCTGCCTCTACCACTGGCTGGAGCACCCCGACTTCGAGCGCGAGGTCGCCATCCTGCGCCAGCGGCTGCCCCAGGTCACCGAGGACCTCGCCCGCCAGGTCGCCCGCGCGACGGCGAAGCTGCGCAGCCTGGACCTGCTCAAGCCCCCCGGCATCGCCGAGGCCATGGACTGGGCGACCGCGCTGCACACCCTGGGCGCCCGCGAGCTGGACCCCGAGACCGCTGCGCGCACCCTGGGCGCGGTCCTCAAGTACCGCGAGGACACCGACCGGGTGCACGCGCTGACCCGGGGAGCCCTCTTCGGTGGCGGCTGAAGCCACCGCACCTCCCCGGCAACGGGACGTCGTCGACGTCGTCCTGGGGTTCGCGCGCACGCTGCGGCACGCCGGGGTCGGGGCGTCCCCGGACCGGGTCGAGGCGATGCTGACCGCGGTCGCGCACCTGCGGGTGCTGGACCCGACCGACGTCTACTGGTCGGGCCGGCTGACGCTGTGCGCGAGCCCGGACGACCTGGACCGCTACGACGCCGCCTTCGCCGCCTACTTCGCCGGTGAGGCGCCGCGGCGCCCGCAGTCCTCGGCGCAGCAGGAGCAGCGGATGGCCGAGTCGGCGCCGCTGTCGGCCTCCGACGAGGGTGCCGGTGAGGACTCCGAGGAGGCGCCGGACCTGAAGGCCGCGGCGAGCGAGTCCGAGGTGCTGCGCCACCGGGACGTCTCCGAGCTGTCCATCGCCGAGCGGGACCAGCTGCGCAGGCTGTTCGCGCTGCTGGTGCCCGCCGCGCCGATGCGGCCCTCCCGGCGTCGCCGTCCCGACCTGCACGGCCAGGTGCACATGGCGCGCACCATCCGGCACGCGCTGCGCGACGGCGGGGAGATCACCTCGCTGGCCCGTCGCCGTGCCCGGCCGCGGCCGCGCCGGGTGGTGCTGCTGGTCGACGTCTCGGGGTCGATGAGCCCCTATGCCGACGCGCTGCTGCGCTTCGCGCACGCCGCCGTCCGCGCCCGGCCGGCGTCCACCGAGGTGTTCACCATCGGCACTCGGCTCACCCGGGTCACCCGGGAGATGCGGCTGCGCGACCCGGACAAGGCGCTGGCCGCCAGCGGGCACGCCATCCCCGACTGGTCCGGCGGCACCCGGATCGGCGAGGTGCTCAAGGCCTTCCTGGACCGCTGGGGCCAGCGCGGCACGGCCCGCGGCGCCGTCGTCGTGGTGTGCAGCGACGGCTGGGAGCGCGGCGGGACCGAGCTGCTGGGCGAGCAGATGACCCGG
Organism: Klenkia sp. AC732; assembly: GCF_979256525.1. Taxonomy (NCBI): domain Bacteria; kingdom Bacillati; phylum Actinomycetota; class Actinomycetes; order Geodermatophilales; family Geodermatophilaceae; genus Klenkia; species Klenkia sp. AC732. The sequence continues at coordinate 62,147 of NZ_CEEDOS010000023.1, forward strand.
CTGCACCGGCTGGCGCACAGCGTCGTGTGGGTCAACCCGCACAAGGGCCGGGTCGGCTACCAGCCGCTCACCGGCGGGATGCAGGCCGCGCTCCCGGCCGTCGACCACTTCGTCGCCGGCCACAGCCTGGCGGCGTTCGAGCAGCTCGCGGGAGTGATCGAGCGTGCCTGAGTGTTGCCCACCACACGACCCCTCGGAGGAGACGACCCATGCGTGATGTCCTGGACGACCTGGTCGGCTGGTGGCAGGCGGGGGAGACCGTCGGCGTGGGCACGGTGGTCGCCACCTGGCGGTCGGCCCCACGCCCGGCCGGCGCCTCGATGCTGGTGGGCCCCGACGGCACCGCGGTGGGCAGCGTGTCCGGCGGCTGCGTCGAGGGCGCGGTCTACGAGGAGGCCAAGGACGTCGTGGCGTCGGGCGCCCCGACCCTGGAGCGCTACGGCGTCAGCGACGACGACGCCTTCGCCGTCGGGCTGACCTGCGGCGGGATCCTCGACGTCTACGTCGAGTCGATCTCCCGGGAGTCCTTCCCGGAGCTGGGTGAGGTCGCCGAGTCGGTGGGCCGGCACGAGCCGGTCGCCGTCGTCACGGTGGTCAAGGGCGCCGACGACCGGCTGGGCAACCGGCTGGTGGTCTGGAACGACCGCACCTCGGGCACGCTGGGCTCCCAGCGCCTGGACGACGCCGTGGCCGCCGACACCCGCGGCATGCTGGCCGCCGGCCGGACCACCACGCTGGACTTCGGGCACGACGGCGAGCGCCGCGGGGACGACCTGACGCTGTTCGTCTCCTCGTTCGCACCGCCGGCCCGGATGGTCGTCTTCGGCGCCATCGACTTCGCGGCCGCCGTGGCCCGGGTGGGGGCGTTCCTGGGTTACCGGGTCACCGTCTGCGACGCCCGGCCCGTGTTCGCCACCGCCCGCCGGTTCCCCGACGCCCACGAGGTCGTCGTGGAGTGGCCGCACAGCTACCTGCAGACCGAGGTCGACGCCGGGCGCATCGACGAGCGCACCGTGCTCTGCGTGCTCACCCACGACCCGAAGTTCGACGTCCCGCTGCTGGAGGTCGCCCTGGACCTCGACGTCGCCTACGTGGGTGCGATGGGCTCGCGGCGCACCCACGACGAGCGGCTGGACCGGCTGCGCGAGGCGGGCTTGACCGACGAGCAGCTCGGCCGGCTGTCCTCGCCGATCGGCCTGGACCTGGGTGCCCGCACGCCGGAGGAGACCGCCATCTCGATCGCGGCGGAGATCATCGCCGGGCGATGGGGTGGGTCGGGGGAGCGGCTGACCGGCGCGGAGGGCCCGATCCACGCGACCGCCGACCGCTGACCGGGGTCGCCGTGCAGGTCGAGGTCGTGGCGCTGGTGGCGTCCCCGGGGCACCGGTACGACGGTCGCCCCGGGACGACGACGCCCGAGCAGGCCGAGGACCGGCGCACCGAGCTGGAGGTCCGGGCCGGGTACGGCGTCGTGGGTGACCGGTACGCCGGGCGGCCCGCGCACCGGGACGCCTCGGTCACCGTCGTCTCGGCCGACGCGCTGGACGCCCTCGCCGCCGAGCTGGGGGTCCCGCCCTTCGACCCGGTGCTGGCCCGGCGCAACGTGGTGCTGCGCGGGGTGGACGTCGACGCGCTGCGGGGGAGGGAGTTCAGCCTGGACTGCGGGCTGGGCGTGGTCCGGCTGGTCGGCGGGCGGGCGGCGAACCCGTGCCGGTGGATGGACGTCGTGCTGGCACCGGGTGCGCACCGCGGGATGCGCGGGCGCGGCGGTGTGCGGTGCCGGCCGGAGTCGACCGGGACGATCCGGCTGGGCCCCGCCGAGTTGTGCGCCACGCCGGTCTGAGGTCCGGACGGTGAGTTGCGGATCCGGTACGTTCCGGCACCACACGGGCCGAGCAGCGAGCCCGGGAACGGAGACCCGCTCATGACCTCCCGTGCGCCCGACCCCCTCCGTGCCGCCGCCGTGCGGCTGGCGGTCGAGGAGGGCTGGTCCGTCGTGACCCCCGGGCTCCTCGCCAGCCGCGCCGGGGTGACCCCCGACGTGGTCCTGGGCCGGTGGTCGGCTCGCAGCGCGCTCGCGGTGGAGGTCGTCGCGACCGCGCACCTGCTGCCCGCCCCCGCCGACCGGGGCTCCCTCCGGGCGGACCTGGTCGCCGTCGCCGAGGGCCTGGGCCGGCCGTTGAGCGCCACCGAGGAGGCGGTCGCCGCGCTGCTGGGGGATCCCCACTGCTCTCCCGAGCTCGCCGCCGCCCTCGACCGCGCCCCGCAGGCGCTCCTCGGCGAGCTGGCCGCCCGCGCCCTGGCCCGCGACGAGCCCGTCCGGGTGGCCGCGCCGGCCTCACGCACGCTGCGCGCCCTGCTGGCCCACCGGCTGGCGACCGGCCCGCTGCCGGCCGCCTGCACCGAGCACCTCGCCGACGAGGTGCTGCTGCCGGCCCTGCTGGGCCCCCGGCTCGCCCGCGTCTGAGCCGGGCTGCGCGGGCACCCCCAACCGGGGGTGGCCGGGCTCACATGCGCGGGACACGATGGCTGGGCGCCCCGCTCCCGGCGACCGTGGTCACAGCATCTGCGACAGTCGGGTGACGGTGGGGCGTTCCGCCGTAGCAGTCCTCCGGGGGCTGCACACACCTGGAGGGTCGATGAAGACCAGAGCAGCCGTGCTGAAGCAGACCGGGACCCCGTTCGAGATCGTCGAACTGGAACTGGACGAGCCCAAGGCCAACGAGGTGCTCATCCGCTTCGTCGCCGCAGGTCTGTGCCACTCCGACGAGCACCTGCGGCACGGCGACATCGTGCCGCGCTTCCCCATCGTCGGCGGCCACGAGGGTGCCGGCGTCATCGAGGCGGTGGGCCCCGGCGTCAGCCGGCTCGCCGTCGGCGACCACGTCATCTGCTCGTTCCTGCCGGTCTGCGGGCACTGCCGCTGGTGCTCCACCGGCAAGTCGAACCTCTGCGACATGGGCGCCACGATCCTCGACGGCTGCCTCACCGACGGCACCTACCGCTTCCACGGCGAGGGCGGTGAGGACTTCGGCGGCATGTGCATGCTCGGCACGTTCTCCGAGCGGGCCGTCATCAGCGAGAACTCCGCGGTCAAGGTGGACAAGGACCTGCCCCTGGAGAAGGTCGTGCTCATCGGCTGCGGCGTCCCCACCGGCTGGGGATCGGCCGTGCACGCCGCGGCCACCGAGGCCGGCGACACCATCGCGATCTACGGCATCGGCGGCATCGGCATCAACTCGGTGCAGGGCGCGTCCCTGGCCGGGGCCCGCAACGTGGTGGCCATCGACCCGCTGGCCAACAAGCGGGAGGCCGCCGAGCAGATGGGCGCCACGCACACCTGCGAGACCGCCGAGGAGGCCCACGAGCTCATCCAGCAGCTCACCAACGGCCTCGGCGCGGACAAGGCGATCATCACCGTCGGCGTCGTCGACTCCGCCGTGGTGAGCAACGCGGTGAACACCATCCGCAAGGGCGGCACCGTCGTCATCACCGGGCTGGCCGACCCGACCAAGAACAACATCGAGCTCAACAGCGCGGCCCTCACCCTGTTCGAGAAGACCGTCAAGGGCAGCCTGTTCGGCTCCGGTGACCCCTTCCACGACATCCCGAAGATGGTCGAGCTCTACCAGTCCGGCGACCTCAAGCTCGACGAGCTGATCACCACCTACTACACGCTCGACGAGGTCAACCAGGGCTACGACGACCTGGTGAACGGCAAGAACATCCGTGGTGTGATCCGGTTCGACACGGCACCGCTCGAGGGCGCCAGCGCCTGAGACCCAGCTCCAGCCGTGGCCGTACCCCTGCGGGGGTGCGGCCACGGTCGCCGTCCGGCCCCCTCTGACCTGGAGCGACGTGACCGACCTCGACACACCCCCCGCCCCCGTGAGCGCCGTCATCGGGCTCCGCAAGGAACGGGAGGTCCTGACCGTCGCCCTGCAGACCAACCGGCACGTCGTGCTGGAGGGCCCGCCCGGCACCGGGAAGTCCACCCTGCTGCGCTCCATCGCCGCCGACGTCGGCACCGAGGTGGTCTTCGTCGAGGGCAACGCCGAGCTGACCCCGGCCCGGCTGGTCGGCCAGTACGACCCGGCCGCGGTGATGACCGACGGCTACGTGCCCTCCAGCTTCACCGACGGTCCGCTGCTGACGGCGATGCGCGGCTCGGGCCTGCTCTACCTGGAGGAGCTCAACCGGATCCCGGAGGAGACCCTCAACGTCCTGATCACCGTCCTCACCGAGGGCGAGATCGCGGTCCCGCGGCTGGGCCGGGTGCGCGCAGCCGCCGGGTTCCGGCTGATCGCCGCGATGAACCCCTTCGACGCGATCGGCACCGCCCGGGTCGGGCAGGCCATCGCCGACCGGATGTGCCGGGTCGTGCTGGGCTACCAGGACGCCGCGGCCGAACGGGCGATCGTCGCCCAGGTGACCGGCGCCGACCCCTCGCCGATCGGCCTCAGCGTGCGGATGGTGCGGGCCACCCGGGACCACCGCGACCTGCGGATGGGCTCCTCGGTGCGCGGGGCGATCGACCTGGTGCTGCTGCTGGGCGGCCTGCTGCGGGTCCGCGGCGGCTACGGCCTGAGCGCCGAGGGCGCCCGCGAGACCGCCCGAGACGCCGCGCACGCCGCCCTGTCGGGCCGGATCAAGGTCGTCGACGGCGTCGAGCGGACACCGGAGTCGGTGATCGACGACATCCTGGACGACGTCTGGCCCGAGGACGCGCCACCACCGGACGAGTCCTCGGACCCGGACTCCCCCGACCAGGACGAGAAGGGTGGGGCAGACCCAAAAGGGGGTGGCCCGCAGGCTGAGCAGCCTGCGGGCCCGGAGTCGGCCAGCTCCCTGCGGCGCGACCGCAAGGGCGGCTCCCAGTCCCGCCGGCAGAACGGCCGGCGGGAGATGCAGGCCAAGCACGAGTCCTTCGACGACGTCAGCCCCGAGGTGGGCGAGCTCGACGAGGAGGCCTTTGCCCAGCTGATGGCCGAGGACCCCGATGCCGCGGCCGCGATGCTCGCCGACATGGCGCTGGCCACCGACCGCGAGCTGCGGGCGGCGGCCAAGCGGCTGGCCTGCCGGGTCTTCATCCAGGTCGGCCGGGTCGGGACGACGCGCTCGCGCGGCACCCGCCGGCTGGCCCACAACCGCCGCTCGGACGGCGACCTGGACCTGGACCGCACGCTGGACCGCTGGACCGGTCAGTGGCCCCCGGCGACCGAGGACCTGGTCACCCGGACCTGGACCGGCCACCGGCGCGCGGTCTGCCTGGTCGTGGACAGCTCCGGGTCGATGAACGGCCTGGGCGTCGCCATCGCCGCCGTCGCCGCGGCCGGGGTGGTGCTGGCCTCGGACGAGAAGCTGGAGACCAGCGTCATCACCTTCGCCTCCGACGTCACCCAGCTGCAGCGGCTGGGCCAGCGCCGCTCGGTCGAGGACCTCGTCGGGCAGCTGGTCAGCCTGCGCGGGCACGGCATGACCGACCTCGCCGGGGCCCTGAAGGCCGCCCGCACCGAGCTGCTGCCCGCGGTCGCCGACGAGCGCGTCGTCGTCCTGCTGTCGGACTGCCTGCACACCACCGGCGCCCCGCCGGAGACCGCACTGGGCGGCATCGACCGGCTGCACGTGCTGTGCCCGCTGCCCACCGATGAGGCCGAGACCGCGGCCCGGGCGCTCGCCGCGCGCGGCGCCGGACGGGCCGAGATGGTGCGGACGCTGCTGGACATCGGGCCGGCGCTGACGCGGCTGCTGGGCTGAGCCCCTCCCGCCGGCCGACCATCCGGGGTCCGGTCCCGGGCCACGGGGGCAATTCCGGGGCCTGCCGTTCCGTGGGAGTCGGTCACCAGGGGCGCTGGGAGCTCAGCGCCAGGCGGACGTCGTCACCGGACCGTGTCACGTACGTGCAGGCCTTGCGGAGGGTGATCGGACTGCGGAGACCGCAGCCGGTGAGGCGGTCGATGGCGACGAGTTCGGCCGCCGTCCACTCCGCCCCTGACCCGAGGTCGTACGTCCGGGAGCAGCCGCCGGAGCCGCAGTCGACCTGCTCCCCGGACGTCGAGGTGCCGGCGGGCAGGTCGGGGAGTGCCGAGCCGGCCGCGAGGGACTACCTACCTGCACGTCCGTTCGGCACCGTCATGAAGTCCGTGAGGACGGCAGCACCCCGCTCGGGCGGTTCGTTCCAGCTCTCGTCCGTCGAGTTAAACGGCCTGCGCAAGGACGCGAAGTGCAGCGGTGAGCCGCCCTGCATCGATGTGCGTGCCGGCCTCCTCGATCAACGCTCGAACATGGACCAAGGTCTGCCGGTCGATGCGGCCAGGTGCCAACGCGGTGGTGATCAGGCCAGCCAGTTCTGCCTCAACCTCCATACGATCCACCCACGCATTCTCCGTAGCCGCGTGGGGCCGCTCGGGAGAGGTTTCAGGTCGCCTCAGGTCGTCGAGGACTGGACGCAGCAGGGTGCGAGCGTCATCCGCCATCACCTCGCCCACGGTGCCACGCAACTTCCCGCGAACGCTGCTGGTCCACTTGGCACCGTGACCAAGACCGCGGGCACGGCAGCAGCCCAGCTCGCGGCGGCTGTGGCGACTTCACCGCCGCTCTCTGTGCGGCAGAATGGCGACGTGTCGAAGAGCTCGAAGGCCACCCGAGCCCAGATCCGGGCGCAGCGGGACGGCGAGGGCGGCGCGGGCGTGTACGGGGTCGACGCCCAGGACGCCGAAGCCGACTCGTGGATTGGACGCCATCTCTGCTTTGCCCAGTCCTCGGCGGAAGCCAGGGCGCGCGTAAGGGGTGCTGGGTTCCACAAGCAGAGGATCCAGGCCACCTGGACTCCGAGGCAAGCGCCTCCCGAGGGGGCCCCGCACACCTTGCTGCCGAAGACACCCGTTGGTATAGGTCACGGCTGAACGACTCAGGTTGGACCGAATACGAGGCCGTGCCTGCCGAGTACAACCACTCGAGGTCCGGAGCAAACCAGGGCTGAAGGCCTCTTCGGCACCGTTGCGAAGATCCTGCGCACGGCAGGCGGTCGCGGCTGCACCCTCGATCAGAGCAAGACCACGCGCTAACCGCGGTGATGACGCGGTGGCCGGGGCGGGCGTTTGGTTGGAACTCATGTGCCCGCCCCGGGTGCCTGCACGGGCCCGCCTCGAACGGGCAGCTCCCCTCCACAACGGACGCACGCGCCAGGCGTGGCAACGCGTGCATCGAGGCCGCGGCCAAGGTCGACGGCCACCAACCCCGCCGACTCGAGGAGCGTCACAGGCGTCAGGGAACTGCGCCAGAGATCTACACCCATCGGATCAGCTGGCGTAGGCGGCCGCCTGCCCCATTCCTCCCCTTGTGGGCACCGTCGCGAAAGCCCTGAGCACGGCAGCATGGGCTGTCGATGACGGAATAGCCTCCAGTGATGCGGTGGCGGAGGACGTGGCCCAACTACGAGCCGGGCCCACCTGATCCCTGGGACATCAGGGTCCTCGACATCCTGCGGGAGCGCGACGGCCAACTGACCATCGTCGAACTCGCCGATGGCATCTCGCTCCGCGTCTGGAACATCGCGTGGGGCTACGACGCCGGCGATTCCTTCGCCCATGTAACGAGCAACATCAGTCCGAATGTGCCGGAGGAAGGCGACTTCGACTTCTTCTTCACCAGTGACGTCGCCGCAGTCCGCAGTGGTTCACCACAAGCACGACTGCTACTGCTGCGCCCCTCCGACCAGCTGTGATGTCCAGGGACGTCGTCCCGAGTTGAGGTGATCGGGGTCTGTCGTTGAGACGGGGGGCCTCCGGTGTGAGGTGGAGCTGTCTAGGAACCGCTCCACAGACCGGAGGCCCTCGTGTTCCACGCTGACGCTGCCCTGACCCCACGCGCCCGCCTGCGGATGGCCCGCCTGATCGTCGACCAGGGCTGGCCGGTGTCGCCGGCGGCCACGAAGTTCATGGTCGCCCCGCCCACCGCGCGCAAGTGGGCCACCCGCCACCGCGCCGAGGGCCCAGTCGGGATGGTCGACCGCAGTTCGCGGCCCCACCACCAGCCCACCCGGACTCCGCTCGCGCATACAAGCGCACCCGGCCCTACCGCCCCAGACCAACGGCAAGATCGAACGGTTCCACCGCATCCTGGCCGACGGCTGGGCCTACGCCCGCTTCTACGACTCCGAACAAGCACGCCGCGACGCCCTGCCACGATGGCTGCACTTCTACGACCACCACCGGCCCAACAGCGCCACCGGAGCCCCACCGCCCATCACCCGCCTGGACAACCTCGCTGGACATCACACCTAGCCGACGGTCTGGCCGCCGTCGACGACGAGAGTGTGGCCGACGGTGAAGCCGCCGAGGTCGGAGGACAGCCACAGCACGGCCGAGGCGATCTCCTCGGGGCGGCCCATCCGGCCGATCGGCTCCTGGCTGACGATGTGGGCGTAGCCCTCGTCGGTGCCACCGGACACCCGACCCATCATCGGGGTGTCGATCATCCCGGGGGCGACCACGTTGACCCGGATCCCGTCGGTGACGACCTCCAGGGCCACGGACTTGCTCATCCCGATCACGCCCCACTTGGCGGCGGCGTAGGCGGCCTGGCCGGGGATGCCGATGACGCCGGCGCCGGAGGAGGTGTTCACGATCGACCCGCCGCCTGCGGCCTTCAGCAGCGGGATCTGGTGCTTCATGCAGTGGTAGACCCCGGTGAGGTCGACGGCGATGAGTCGCGTCCAGTCCGTCGTGGGCAGTTCGGCGAGCGGGGTCCGGGACTGCTCGACGCCGGCGTTGTTGAAGGCGAGGTCGAGGCGGCCGAAGGTCTGCACCGTCTGCTGCAGGGCGGCCTGCACGTCGGCCTCGACCGTCACGTCGAGGGTCAGGGCCAGGGCTTGCCCACCGCCCGCGGTGATCAGGTCGGCGGTCTCGGTGATGCCGCTGTCGGCCGGTCCTGCGACCGCGACCCGGGCTCCCTCGGCGGCGAAGGCCAGGGCCGTGGCCCGACCGATGCCGGTGCCCGCGCCGGTGACGAAAGCGACCTTGTCGGTGAAACGCTGCGCTGCTGACTCGGACACGGTGTCCTCTTCCTGGGTGGGGGGCGGCTGGGTGCAGCCGTTGCTGGGGTCTGAGGTGTCCCGGACCCGACGAGCCACGCCTGCCTGGGGGAGGCGAGCTCGTGGGGGGAGGGGCTCCACCCCTCTGGGCGCCGCGCTCAGAGCAGGTCGATGCGCATCTGGGTGTCATCGGGGAGTGCGGCCAGCACCGTGGGGTCACCGTCGAGGCGGGCCACAGGCACGAGACCGGCCGACCAGGAGAAGTCGCGGTAGTAGACGGCGACGTTGCCCCAGGGGGCGTAGTAGGCGATGTCGCCGGCCGAGGGGTCGTAGCCATCGGAGGCGCCCTGGGTGGTCAGTCCAGACGGTGGGTGGAAGACCTTCTCGGTGTCGGCGTGGTCGCTGATCGGCACCGTCATGGGGAGCTGGGCCGCGAAGGCCTCCGCGGTGGGGTTGTCAGCCAGGGTGGCGGTCAGGACGACGTCGCTGGTGGTGAGTCGGATCTGCACGGTGCTGCCTTCCTGGATGGGGGCGGGCGAGGGGTCAGCAGCCGGGTCGCTGACCTCGACGGTCGGGGTGCCGGACGGCGACGCGGTCGGTGCTGCCGTCGCGGTTGCCGGGGTGCTCGGGTCGGCGGAGCAGCCGGACAGGAGTGCGGCTGCGGCCAGGACGACGGCCGTTGCCGGATGGGGGCGCGGGCACTGGTCCACGGGTCGGCCTCTCGTGTCGGGCGGGTCGCCGCCCAGCCAAGCTGGTCGGCGGGGCGTGAGGGAGGGGCGGTCCAGAGGGGGAGGAGCTCTCCCCCCGTCGAGACTCCACGCGGAGCAGGGGGCGTCCTACGGTCGTGGACATGGACAACCGGGCCGAGATCAGTGACTTCCTGGCCACCCGCCGCGGGCGGCTGACACCCGAGCAGGTCGGGTTGCCGACCTCCGGGCGTCGCCGCGTGCCAGGTCTGCGCCGGGAGGAGGTCGCGGTCCTCGCGGGGGTCAGCACCGACTGGTACGTGCGGCTGGAGCGCGGGCACATCGCCGAGGTCTCCGAGGACGTGCTGGCCGCGGTGGCCCGGGCGCTGCGACTGGACGAGGCCGAGCGGTCCCATCTGGACGACCTGGCTCGCGCTGCCCGCCCGACCCGGGCTCCGCGCCGCCGGGCCAGCACCCAGATCCGCCCGAGTGTGCAGTGGATGCTGGACTCGATGACGAAGGCGGCCGCCATCGTGCGCACCGGCAGCATGGACATCGTGGCGGCCAACCCGCTGGGCCGGGCGATGTACTCACCGGTCTACGCGTTCGCCCAGGGAGGACCGGTGAACATCGCCCGGTTCCAGTTCCTGGACCCCCGGGCGCAGGACTTCCACGCCGACTGGCCGGCGGCGGCGAGCACGACGGTGGCCATCATGCGCACCGCGGCCGGCCGGGACCCGGGCAACAAGGCGATCACCGACCTGGTCGGTGAGCTGGCGACCCGCAGCGAGGAGTTCCGCAGCCGCTGGGCCGGTCACGACGTGCGGCTGCACCACACCGGGACCAAGACCTTCGTGCACCCGGTGGTCGGGACGATGGACCTGGCCTTCGAGGCCTTCGACCTGCCCACCGACGAGCTGTGGGGCCTGAACCTCACCGCCTACACCGGGGAGCCGGGGTCCGCGGCCGCCGACACCCTGGCGATGCTGGCCAGCTGGGCGGTCACCGAGCCCGGACGGGTCAGCGGACCCGTCACCTCCCAGGACGAGCGGGCCTGACCGGTCCGCCGGTGTTCCCTCACGGGGTGCGCCCCGCGGTCGGGGACGCGCCACCCGCCTGCACATCGGGGTCACCACCGTGATGACCCACGTCGGCAACCGGATGGACCGCGCCGGGAGCCCCGACCGGGTGCACCTGGCCATCCTCGCGATCCGGCACGACGTCACCCCGCACTGAGTCACCCAGGGTCCAGGCGCGCAGGGGGGTGGAGCCGATCCCCCCATCGACGCGCCCTGCCGCGACCGGCCCCGGTGGGTTTGGCTGGCATGCAGCAGCGACCACCCCCGAACGGAAGCGAGTGCGCCCCGTGCAGCAGAAGTCCCTCCTCGGCGCCGCCGTCCTCGGCCTCACGGTCGCCCTGTCCGCCTGCTCGCAACCGGTGGAGGACTCCAGCGCCGCAGCCACCACGAACGCCGTGCCGCCCGCCGACAGCTCCCCGCTCACCGGGGTGTGGGAGATGACCTCCCTGACGGTCGCGGGGGAGCCGGTGCCCTACTCGGGGCGGATCGCGTTCACCGCGGACACGGTGGCCGTCCAGGCCAGCAACCCCGACACCGCGGCCCCCGACACCCCGTACACCGTCGCCGGCTACGAGGCCTACTACGGCGGCCTGAGCGTCGACGACGCCGCCGGGGTCTTCGCGATCGACGTCGAGTCCGCCGCGGCCCGGGACCTCGTCGGCCAGACCCTCACCCGCACGTTCGAGGTCATCGACGACGAACTGGTCCTCACCCCGACCGACCCCAGCGAGGGGTTCCGCGTCACCTACGAACGCCTCACCGACTGATCAGAGGGAGTGCTGAAGGGGGGACGAGCGCCCCCCTCTGTGGCCCTGACCAGGTCTGCCGCGCGCCATGACGTGGAGTCCGCGGGCGGTCGAGCGGGTTCGCGGCCGCCTCCCGGGCACCGTCTCCCACCCACCCCACCAGGAGCACCCCCATGGAACTCTCCCGCCCCCAGCCGACCGCCGAGGGCCCCGCCGAGTGGTTCACCGGTGACGTCCACATGGACGTCGTCGTCCGCAACCCCGAACCCTCGGCCGTCCGGATGAACCTGGTCCGCTTCACGCCCTGCGCCCGCACCGCGTGGCACTCACACCCCCGCGGACAGGTCCTCATCGTCACCGACGGCGTCGGCCTGGTGCAGTCCCGCGGCGGTGAGGTGACGGTGATCCGCCCCGGGGACGTCGTGTGGACCCCGCCGGGCGAGGAGCACTGGCACGGCGCGGCCCCCGACCACGCCATGGCGCACCAGGCGCTGTGGGAGGGCGACGAGACCGCCTGGGGCGATCACGTCACCGACGACGAGTACGGCTACCCGGCCTGAGCCGGGCGCCGGCACACCCATCGAGAGAGAGCAGACCACCATGCGCGCCACCGTCATGTACGCCGCCGGCGACGTCCGGGTCGAGGAGGTCCCCGACCCGGTCCTCACCGCCCCCACCGACGCCCTCGTCCGGGTCACCTTCGCCTGCGTCTGCGGCTCGGACCTGCACCCCTACCACGACCTGGAGGACACCCCGGGCGGTCGCCGGATGGGTCACGAGGCCATCGGCGTCGTCGAGGAGATCGGCTCCGCGGTCACCCGGTTGTCCGTGGGGGACACGGTCATCGTGCCCTTCGCCTGGTCGGACGGCACCTGTGCGTTCTGCCGGGACGGCATCACCACCTCCTGCGTGCACGGGGGCTTCTTCGACGGCGCCCCCTCGGCCACGCAGGCCGAGAAGCTGCTCGTGCCGCAGGCCGACGGCACCGCCGTCGTCATCCCGGCCGGCACCGACGAGTCCCTGATGCCCTCGCTGCTGACCCTGTCCGACGTGTACCTGACCGGCCACCACGCGGCCCGGCAGGGTGGCGTGGGACCGGGCAAGACGGTCACCGTCATCGGGGACGGCGCCGTCGGCCTGTCCGCGGTCCTCGCCTCGGCCCAGCTGGGCGCCGAGACGATCATCCTGATGGGCCGGCACACCGACCGCACCGACCTCGGCCGGGAGTTCGGCGCCACCCACGTCGTCGCGGCCCGCGGGGAGCAGGGCATCGCCGAGGTCATGGAGATCACCGGCGGTGAGGGTTCCCACGTCGTCCTCGAAGCCGTGGGCCACATGCCGGCCTACGAGCAGGCCTACGGCGTCGTCCGTCCCGGCGGCACCATCAGCCGGGTCGGCGTCCCGCAGTACGAGGACGCCCCCGTCGGCTTCATGAGCCTGTTCGGCAAGAACGCCACCCTCACCGGCGGGCCGGCCACCGTGCGCGCCTACCTGGAGACCGTGCTGCCCCAGGTGCTGGACGGCACCATCGAGCCCGGCCGGGTCTTCGACCGGGAGATGCCGCTGGCCGACATCGCCGAGGCCTACCGCCTCATGGACGACCGGCAGGCCCTGAAGGTCCTCATCCGCCCCTGACCCCCCACGGCAGGCGAGTAGGCCCGGGGACCGGACCAGGTCTGGGTTGGCCCCGTGTCGAGCCCCACCACCCGGCGCCGGCCTGAACGGGGCGGCAGATGTCATCTGGAGACCGACTGTGGCCGGCGCTCCCGATCCGGGTCGGTGGGGGTGTGGCGGCTGGGTTCACGTGCCGGAGCGGGAATGCGATCGGACGGTGTGGTCGGGGAACGCAGCTTCTGAGTCGGTAGCACGTGTGCTGGCCGGCGGCGCGGCTCCGCTCGACGAGCCATCTTGATGACCCCGGGCGTGCACGGAGCGGGTTGGCGCAAGTGGCATCTGGGCTAGCGCAGCATGACGCGGAGATCGAGCGCCTCCCTCCAGTCCTTGACGGGCACGGGCCGGCCGGTGAGGTATCCCTGGACGGCGTCGCAGCCCAGTTCGCGGAGGCGTTCGAGGTCTTGGGGGCGTTCCACGCCCTCGGCGACGACGGTGAGGCCGAGGTCGTGGGCCAGTCGCACGCTGTGCTTGACGATGGCGGTGGCTGCGTGGTCGTCGGCGATGCCGGCGGTGAGGGAGCGGTCGAACTTGACCTCGTCGATGGGCAGGCGGTGCAGGTAGGCCAGCGAGCTGTAGCCGGTGCCGTAGTCGTCGACGGCGATGGTGAGCCCGATGGCGCGCAGTGCGGTGAGGGTCCGCACGGCGCGTGGGGGGTCGAGCATGAGGCTGTCCTCGACCACCTCGACAGTGATCGCGGCCGAGGGCATCTGGTGGTGAGCCAACATGGCCCGAATGCGAAAGGGCAGCCCCTCGTCGTCCAGGTCCGCGGTGGTCAGGTTGACCGCTACGGGCAGTCGGTGAGCGGGCCACCAGGTCGCGGCCGCAGCAATGGCCAGCTCAAGCACCCGTTCGGTGAGGGCACGGTTCAGGTGCCCAACACGCGCAGCCCGGACGATCTTGTCGGGGCCGAGGAGTCCACGAGTGGGGTGCTCCCAGCGCACCAAGGCCTCACAGCCACTGAGGGTGTCAGGCGACCGTGGACCCGTGCCATCGAGCAGGTGCTGGGGCTGCACGTGGATGACGATCTGATCGTCGGCGGCGAGCGCCGCGTGCAGGTCGGCGACCAACTCCAGGTAGGGGTCGGTAGGGACCGTCGGACAGGCGCCCTCGTCATGGACGGCGACCCCGTTGGCGCTGGCCTGGGCTGTGGTGAGCGCGATATCGGTGCACCGCAAGAGAGCATCGACCGCGGACCTCCGCATCTCCGGGTCGGCGTGGCGAGCAAGGTGTCGGCTGAGCACGATCGCAACGTTGACGCTGAGGTGGAGCCGGTGTCCGGCCAGGTGCACAGGCTGTCGGAGGGTCCGCTGGATGCGGGTGGCTGCTTCCCATGCCTCCTCCACGTCGTCGCCGAGCGAGACGACAGCGAAGTCGTCGCCATCGATGCGCGCCGCCATCCCGCCCGCGGGCAGCAGGCGGGACAGCTCGCCCGCCACCCAGGCCAGAACCAGATCCCCGGTCTCGTGGCCGGCCTCCTCATTGATCCGCCGCAGTCCGTCCACGTCGACGGCGAGGACCGTCACTGGAGTCGTTGCCTGCTCCAGATGCCGCCGCAGACTGTGACGGTCGGGCAGCCCGGTCAGGGCGTCGCGGCTCTGAGAACGAGGAGACGGTGCAGGGGACGGTGTGGTGATCGGTTGCCGCCCTCGGCGGTGGGCGGCGGCGATCGCGGCCGCGCCGAGGGCTCCGCAGCCAAGTTCGACGGCCAATGGCAGGGACATCGGCAGAACCGCAGCGAGCACTGCTGCCGCCGCGACCCCGTGGAAGAAGCCGAGCCTGGACAGCCGCGGGCTGCGGTTCGGCGCCTTCACGAACAGGTCATCCGAGGGGGTAGTGGCCAGCGAGAGCCGGGCACCAGGAAGGGGTGGCGGTGCAGACGGGACCACTCCGGCAGCCAGGGTGGTCATGGTCAGGCGAGGATGGCGCGGGTGACCGCGACCTGTTCGGTGAGGACGCCGCCGATGACGGCCTGGGTCTCGTTGATGGTGTCGATGACGGTGCTGATGGCGGCGAGGGTGGCCACGACGGCGTCGACCTGGTCCTGGATGGCGGTGATCTTGGCGGTGACGTCGGTGGTGGCCACGGCGGTCTCCCGGGCCAGTTCCTTGACCTCGTTGGCCACGACCGCGAACCCCTTGCCCGCCTCGCCGGCCCGGGCGGCTTCGATGGTGGCGTTGAGGGCGAGCAGGTTGGTCTGGGCGGCGATGTTGTCGATGGTCTGGGCGACCTTGCCGACCTGGCGGCTGGAGGCCCCGAGCTCGGCGACGACCCGGTTGGCCTCCTCGGCCAGGGTGCGGCCCTCGCTGGCGACGGTGGTCGCGGAGAGCACGTTGCGCTCGACCTCCTCGATGGAGATGACCAGTTCCCGGCCGGCGGTGGCCAGCTGCTCGGTGGCGGCGATGCGGTCCAGGGCGGCACCGAGCAGGTAGGCG
>NZ_CEEDOS010000024.1:0-76000 GCF_979256525.1 Klenkia sp. AC732
GGGTGGGGGTCAGGAGGGGGTCACGGCGCCGGGGACCCGCTGCAGGGTCTCCACCGTCCGCTCCGGCTTGGGGTTCACCGTCTTGAGCTGCTTGCGGCCCATGACGAAGAGGACCCCGGCCGCGACGCCCCAGACGACGGCGACGATGAGCGCCGCCCAGCCTGCGGGGATGGCGCTGGCCAGCGCGGCCCACAGGGCCAGGCTGAGGAAGAGCACGGTGAGGTGCCCGGCGTAGCTGGCCCCGCCGAGCATCCCGGCGCCCTTGCCGGCCTTGGCGGCCTCGGTCTTGAGCTCGGCCTTGGCCAGCTCCAGCTCCTGGCGCATCAGCGTGGACAGGTCCTTGCTGACCTCACCGAGGAGCTGACCGACCGAGACGCCGTCGACGTCGGGGTGACCGTCGTCGGTCTGCGCGCCCATGCCGGCCTTGGGCGCGGCGGCCGCGCTGATGTCGGTCGCGGAGACGCGCTCGGCGCCGGTGCCGTACGGGGCGCTCACGCCCGGCCCCGCGTCGGGTCGGCCGGCGGGACGACGGGGGTATCGGTGCCGTACGGCGCCGGCGGGACCGGGGTGTACCCGGTCGTCGGGTCGTAGCCCGGGCCGGAGGCGTAGCCGGCGCCCGTGGTCAGGCCGGCGTCGGTGGGGGCACCGGTGTAGGTCGGTGGGACGTCGACCGGCGGCACGGCGGCGTACCCGGACGCCGCGCCGGGCAGCGCGCCGGTGCCCGTGGTGACGTCGTGCGGCGTCCCGGAGGAGCCCGAGCCGCCCTGACCACCCTGGTCTTTGTGGGCGGCGACGACGCCGGTGGTCAGCCGGCCGGCGAGCACCCCGGCCACGGCGGCGCCGAGCAGGAAGGCGCCGGGACGGCGGCGGGCGAAGCGCCGGACGTCCTCGAGCAGGTCGCCGGGCTCGCGGTCGCGCAGGTGCCCGGCGAAGGTGTCGACGGCGCCGGTGGCCTGCCGGACCAGGTCGTGCGCCGGGCCGGAGCCGCCTTCGCCGTCGGTCATCGCGCGTAGTTCCTCGGCCAGGGCGGAGAGGCTGCCCGCGGCCTTCTGCTGGCCGGCGCGGGCCTGCTCGGTGGCCTGCTGGCGCCCCTGGGACAGCAGGTCGGCGGCCTGCCGACGGGTCTCCTGGGTGACCTGCTGGGCCTGCTCGGCCGCGGTGCCGGCGACCTGCTTGCCGGCCTGCGCGGTGGTCTGCCCGACCGACCGGGCCTCGTCCTTGGCGACGTCGGTCGTCGAGGCGGAGCCGCTGTCGGTGCCGCCGCTCGTGCCGCTGGTGGGTGTGTCGAGGGAGTGCGTCATCGTTCCTCCAGGGAGGGGTGCGGACAGCCCGCGGGACGGCCCGGCGCAGCACTCGTCGACGGCGCCCTGGAGGCGTCGTGAGGGTGTGCGGGGGCCGGACGGGCTGCGCTTCGCGCGGGTGGTGGCCACCGTTTCTGGGTGGCGGTCCGGGACTTCTCAGCTACCCGCCGCTCGGGGGTGGAAACGCGCGATGGGAACCACCCCGGCCGGAACCCGGTGGGAGCGGCGGTGTCACCAGAGCGGGAAGCCCGACCGGAGCAGCGGGGAACGCTCGGCGAGCGCGGGGAAGTCCGGGTGGTCCTCGTACGCGGCGGCCAGCAGGCACAGCACGCGCCCGAGCTCGGCGAGCCGCGGCGCGAGGAGCTCGTCCCCGGTCGCGGCGAGCCGGAGCCAGGTCCGGGCCACCTCGTGACGGCCCCGGGCGTGGCGGACGGCGCGGGCAGCACGGTCGTCGGGGGCGGCCGGGTCGGCCGCCAGCCGGTCGAGCTCGTCGGCCGCGCGCTCGAGCAGGAACCGGGCCACGTCTGCCGTCACGGGGGAACCGCCTCGGGGTGCTGTCCGCGGGCAGCACGGACGTCCTCGAGCCTCGGTGTTGGACCCGCCGGGCAGGCTAGCGGACCCCGCTGAGGGGTCGCGCCGACCCGTCCGAGGGTCAGCCGGTGACGGCGGGGGCGGCGTCCTCGGCGGGGGCCAGGGCTCGACGGTGACCCCACGCGGCGGGCAGCCGGTGCACGTGGTGGCGGGCCAGCAGCCGGTGCGCCAGCGCGGCGGCGACCAGGCAGGCCGCGAGCACCGGGGCGCCCGGGGTGAGCACGGCGGCGGTGAGGGCGAGGGCGAGCAGGACGGTGAACGGGGCGGACCGGGCCAGGGTCGGGGACACGGGGACCTCCTCCGGATCGGGGTGGGTGGAGCGGGTGGGGCGCCGGTGCCCGCCGCCGGGGACCGCGGGCACCGGCAGCGGGACTACGTGAGCGCGTCCTTGGCCTTCTGCAGCAAGCCCTGCATGGGAACCGGCGGGGTGCCGTAGAGCCGCGGGTCGCCCGGCGGGAGGATCGGGGCGTCGGCGTGGGCCGCGATCGGCGCCGACGTCAGCACGTTGTCCGTGCCGTCCAGCGCCGGGCCGTTGGCCCACCGGCCGGCGGCGGCGTCGGGGCCGTCGGAGGCGTCGATGAACGTGTAGGCGAACTCGGGCAGCTCCTCCTCCAGCGGGAAGGCCTCGGGCACCGGGACGCCGTCCAGGCCGTCGCTCTTGAGCTCCTCCATGGCGGCCAGCCACTGCTGCTGGTGCATGTGGTCGCGGGTGAGCAGGAAGCGCAGCAGGTCCTTGACGCCCGTGTCGTCGGTCATGTTCCACAGCCGGGCCACCTGCAGCCGGCCCTGCATCTCCGCCGTCGCGTTGTAGGAGAAGTCGGCGTAGAGGTTCCCGCTGGCGGTGACGTAGGCGCCCGTCCACGGGTTGCCCATGCTGTCCATGTAGGAGGCGCCCGAGCCGTTGGCGATGAGGTGCTGCGGGTTGTGCTGGCCGTAGCCGGCGGCCGCCTCCTTGGTGCGGTCGGCGGCGTCGGGCTTGAGCGGCGCGTGGTCGAGCAGCCGGTCGATCATCGTCACGATCATCTCGACGTGGGCGAGCTCCTCGGTGCCGATCGCCAGCAGCATGTCCTTGTACTTGCCGGGCAGCCGGCAGTTCCAGCCCTGCAGCAGGTACTGGGTGGCGACGGTCATCTCGCCCCACTGGCCGCCGAGGACCTCCTGCATCTTGCGGGCGAAGTCCGGGTCGGGACCGTCGGGCTTGGCCTCGAACTGCAGTGCGTGGGTGTGGGTGAACACGGTGTCTCCTGGTTCGTGTCGGCGGTTCCGGCGAGCACCGCGTCCGCGGTCTCACCCCCTCACTCCCCACCCCCGGTGGCCCGCCCGGGCCCTCCGGTGGCCCCCCGGTGCCGGGTTCAGCGGTCGGGCAGGTCGACCACCACGGACAGGCCCGCGGGCCCGCGCCGGCAGGTCACCCGGCCGCCGAGCTCGGTGGCCTGACGGCGCACCGACCACAGGCCCAGCCCGGTCAGGTCCGCCGGCGGCTCCTGGGCCCGCAGGTGCTCCACCACCCGGTCGGGGACGCCGGCCTGGGTGACCTCCAGCGACGCCCACCCGCGGCGGGCCCCCACCACGAGCCGCACCGCCCGCCCCTGGCCGTGCCGGTGGGCGTTCTCCAGCAGGTTGGTGAGGATCCGCTGCACCCGGGCGTCGGCGACCGGCACGTCACCGGCGCCGGGCTCCACGGCGACCCGGACCTGGTCGCCGGGCAGGCCGGACGCCGCCAGGCTCGCCCGGACGACGTCGGCCAGCGATCGCGGCCAGCCGGTCGCCGGGAGCGCTCCCCCGGTCGCCGAGGCGGTGCGCAGCATGGAGACCAGGCAGTCGGCCTGCGCCCGGGCCAGGTCGGCGACCTCGCCGGCGTCGTCCCCGGCGGCGTCCAGGTGGGCCAGCAGGGCCCGCAGGGAGGCCAGCGGCGTCCCCATGTCGTGGCACAGCGCGCGCACCAGGGCGTCGTCGTCACGCGCCGGCGCCGGGTCGGGACGGCGTCGGAACACGCGCGCCACCCGGGCCAGCGGGGAGCGCGGCACGCCGGTGGTGGTGTCGGCGGCGATGGTCACGGGCACTGCCTCCCCGACGACCGCGGCCAGTCCCGCCGCACCCCGTCCGCACCCCCTGGAGACGCGTGAGCCTCCCCGAGCCCTCCGCCCCGACCGCTGCTCCGGTCGACGTGGTGGTGGTCGACGACCACCCGCTGTTCAGCCGGGGCCTCGCGGTGCTGCTGCCCCCCGTCAGCCGCGGCCGGGTCCGCGTGGTCGGCAGCACCGACGACGCCTCGGCCGCGGCCGCCCTGGTCCGCCGGGAGCGGGCCGACCTGGCCCTGGTGGACCTGGGCATGCCCCCACCGGGCGGGCTGCGGGCGATCGCGGCGATCCGGCGCGCCGAGCCCACCGTGCGGGTCGTCGCCCTGTCCGGCACCGCCGACGAGGACGAGCAGCTGGAGGCGCTGCGGGCCGGGGCGGAGGCCTTCCTGCCCAAGAGCAGCGAGCCCGAGACGCTGGTTCCGCCGCTGCTGGCGCTGCTGGAGGGCTGGTCCGTCGTCCCGGCGGCGCTGCTGCGCAGGCTGCTCGCCGACGCCGCGCCCCGGGAGGACCGTGGCGTGCTGGGCCAGCTGTCCGCCGACGACCGCCGGCTGTGGCGTCTGGTCGCGGCCGGGACGCCGACGATGGAGATCGCCACCACCCTGCACGTGTCGGAGCGGACGGCGAAGCGGCTGGTGGCCGGCCTGCTGCGTCAGCTGAGGGTCTCCAGCCGCACCGAGGCGGCGGCGCTGGCGGGTCGGCTGGGGTTGACGGCGGAGGGCTGAGCGCACGGGTTCCTCACGGGGTCAGGCCCCGGCGGTGTCCCCGTGCTGGGGACCCGGCGCCCTGGCCCGAGTCCACGCGCGCGGGCGGCCAGCCGCCACCGGGGCGGCGGGATTGGCCCGCGCGGGCCAGGGACGGCCCGACCGGGCCGGTGGCCCGGGCAGGACAGGAGCGTCCGCCCGTCCGCGAGCCACCCCCGGGGGTCCCCGTGTTCCTGTCCCGCGTCGAGGCCGCCACCCTGCCCCCGCTCGCTCCCCCACCCCGCCGGGCCCGGCTGTGGCCGATGCTCGGGCCGGCCTTCGTCGCCGCCATCGCCTACGTCGACCCGGGCAACGTGGCCACCAACGCCACCGCCGGCGCCTCGTTCGGCTACACCCTGCTGTGGGTGGTGGTGGCGGCCAACGTGCTCGCGGTGCTGGTGCAGACCCTCACCGCGAAGCTGGGCCTGGCCACCGGGCGGGACCTCGCCACGCTGTGCCGGCTGACCCTGCCCAAGCCGGTGACCCGCGGGTTGTGGGTGCAGGCCGAGGTGGTCGCGATCGCCACCGACCTGGCCGAGATCGTCGGGGGTGCGGTCGCGCTCAACCTGCTCTTCGGGGTGCCGCTGCCGGTGGGCGGTGTGCTCACCGCCGTCGTCGCGTTCGCCCTGCTGGGCCTGCAGCGCGGCGGCCACCGTCCCTTCGAACGGGCGGTCACCGGCTGCCTGCTCGTCATCGCCGCCGGCTTCGGCTACACGATGGTCGACGCCGGGGTCGACCCCGCGGGCGTGGTCGCCGGCCTGGCCCCGACCCCGCTGTCCGGGGACGCCGCCGTGCTCGCCGTCGGCATCCTGGGCGCCACGGTGATGCCGCACGTGGTCTACGTGCACTCCGCTCTCACCCCCGGCCGCTACGGCGACGCCGTCACCGCCGGTCGCACGCGGGAGGGACGGGGCCGGCTGCTGCGGGCCCAGCGGCTGGACGTGCTGCTGGCGATGGTGCTGGCCGGGGTGGTCAACGCGGTGCTGCTCGTCGTCGCCGCCGGGCTGTTCTCCGGGGAGGGCGAGCAGACCCTGGAGAGCGTGCACGCCGGCCTGGGCGAGCGCTCCGGGCAGGGCGCGGCGATCGCCTTCGCGGTCGCGCTGCTGGCCTCCGGGTTCGCCGCCTCCTCGGTCGGCACCCACGCCGGACAGGTGGTGATGGCCGGGTTCCTCCGCCGGCGGATCCCGGTGCTGCTGCGCCGCACGATCACCGTCGCCCCCGCCGTCGGACTGCTGGTGGTCGGGGCCGACCCCACCACCGCGCTCGTCTGGTCCCAGGTCGTGCTCAGCTTCGGCATCCCGTTCGCCCTGGTCCCGCTGGTCTGGCTGACCGCCCGCAGCTCGGTCATGGGGGCGTGGGTGAACCGGCCGGTGACGACGCTGGCCGCCGGCGTCGTCGCACTCGCCGTCACCGCGCTCAACGCGTGGCTGGTGGTCGACGTCCTGCTCTGAGCGGGTGCAGGGGCCGCGCACCCGGGGCACCCTGGAGGACGTGACCCAGCCCAGCCTGTTCGACGAGCTGGACGCCGCCGAGGCCCGCGCGGCCGAGACCCCGGTGCGGCACCGGCTGCTGCAGGTGCGCCGGGTCTACGCCGAGCCCGCCGCGGCCGCCTCTCCTCGCGGCCGCCAGGTGCTGGCCCGCTTCCCCGACGCCGAGGTGGTCGAGGTCGCGAGCCACTGGGGCGTGCCCGAGCTGCACGGCAACGCCGGCAACGTGGACCGCTGGGTGCGGGTGAAGAGCGAGACGCTGGTGCTCGGGGTGAAGAAGTCGATCGCCACCCGGGAGAACGGCCGCTCGGCGAACTGGATCGCCCCCTCCACTGCCAACGGCTGCGCGATGGCCTGCGCCTACTGCTACGTCCCGCGGCGCAAGGGCTACGCCAACCCGATCACCGTGTTCACCAACATCGACCAGATCACCGCCCACCTGCGCCGGCACGTGGCGAAGCTGGGCCCCAAGCCCGAGCCCGACCAGTGCGACCCGCACGCCTGGGTCTACGACATCGGCGAGAACGGCGACTGCTCGGTGGACGCCGTGGTCAGCGACAACGTGGCCGACCTGGTCGCCACCTTCGCCGACCTGCCCACCGCCAAGGCCTCCTTCGCCACCAAGTGGGTCAACCGGCAGCTGCTGGAACTGGACCCGCGCGGGCGCACCAGGATCCGGTTCTCCGTGATGCCCGACGACGACGCCCGCCTCCTGGACGTGCGCACCAGCCGGGTCGCCGAGCGGATCGCCGCCGCCGACGACTTCGTGGCCGCCGGGTACGAGGTGCACCTGAACCTGTCCCCGGTGGTGCTGCGCCCGGGCTGGGAGGCCGACTGGACGGCGCTGCTGCAGCAGCTCTCCGACGTCCTGTCCCCCGCCACCCGCGCCCAGGCCGCGGCGGAGGTCGTCCTGCTGACGCACAACGAGGCGCTGCACGAGGTGAACCTGGGCTGGCACCCGCAGGCCGAGCAGCTGCTGTGGCGCCCGGACCTGCAGGAGGCCAAGACCTCGCAGAACGGCCAGGCGAACGTCCGCTACCGGGCCGACGTCAAGCGGGCCGCCGTCGACCGGCTGCGTGCGCTGATCCGGGCGCACGCCCCGTGGCTGACGGTCCGTTACGCGTTCTGAGCCACCTCAGACCGGGTCCCCCTGCAGCACCCGCTCGGGGTCGAGCCGCCCCGCCGAGACGGCGGCCGCGACGTCGTCCACCGTCTCGTCCCGACCGAAGGCGTAAGCGCGCAGCCGGGACAGCGCGGTGTCGGAGTCCGTGTCCCCCCGGGTGGCCAGCAGACCGATCACCTGCCAGACGGAGAGCCGGTCCGAGACCCCCGGCGACCGGTCACCCCCGCCGAAGGCCGCCGCCAACCCGACCTGGGTGACCAGCGCGTCGGCGACCAGCGAGGCCAGCGAGACGACGTCGAACACGTCGAGCGCCCGCGACCCGGAGGGGTCGTCGAGGTAGAAGTCCAGGGAGGCGAACGGCTCGCCCCGGTCGAAGAGGGGCAGCGAGGCCACCGCCCGGTACGGGGTCCGGGTGACCAGCGCGTCGACGAAGGCCGGCCAGCGCTTCCCGGCGTCCTCCTCGTCGCTGAAGACCGGCTGGCCCAGGCGGGAGGAGGTCAGGCACGGCCCGTCCCCGGCGGTGAACTGCAGCCGCTCGGCCAGTGCCGCGGTGGGGTCGGAGGCGCCGATCGGCAGGCGGCCGACCGGCTCGTCCTGGGCCAGCGTGATCCCGGCGCCCTGCACGGGCAGCGCCCGGACGGCGGCCCGGGCCAGCCGGGTGGGGAGCGAGGCGGGGTCGGGGTCGGCGGCGGACTCCCGGGCGAGCGCGGAGGCGAAGTCGTCGACGGCGCTCACCGGCGGCCCCCGTCCCGGCCGTCGTCACCGCGGCTGTCGGCGCCGTCGTCGCGGTCGCTGTCCCGGTTCTCCTCCCGGCCCTCGCCGGTGACCTCGGCGACCAGCTCGCGGGCGATGTCCCGGAGCTGGCGGTTGGCGTCCTGCGAGCGCCGGGCGAGGGTCTCGAAGGCCTCGGCGGAGGAGATGCCCGCGCGGCCCATGAGGATGCCCTTGGCCTGCTCGATCACCGCGCGGGAACGCATCGCCTCCTGCAGGTTCTCCACGGTGCGCCGGGTGCTGTCGTAGGCGTGCATGTTGCTGATCACCACCGCGGCCCGCCCGACGATGCCTCGAGCCTGCGCCTCGGCTGCGGCGTCGAAGGCGTGCGGCTGCGTCGCGTAGCAGTTGAGCGCGGCCTGCAGGTCGTGCTGGAACGGGATGGGCGTGGACAGCGAGGCCAGCGCGCCCTGCCGGAGAGCCAGCGGGGTGAACCGCCCCCACCGCTCCTCGGTGGCCATGTCCGCGATCGCGACCACCTCGCCGCTGCCGGCGGCGGACAGGCACGGCCCGTACTCCAGGCCGAACTGGGTCTCGTCCAGCTCGAAGGCCAGCAACCCGGTCCAGGCCGCCGACGTCGGTCGGCCACGCTCGACGACGGTCACCGAGGCCTCGGCGACGCCGGGGATGGCGTGCTTGGCCTGGGTGGCGACCCGTTGCAGCACCGACTGCATGGTCTCCCGGGCCAGGTCGACGTCGTCGAACGCGGACCGGTCGGGTCCGTCGGGTGGGGTCGTCATGAGGGGGCTCCTGAGCTCACGGCTCACGGCTCACGCCATCCGGGCCGGCACGACTGCCGCCCCAGGGCTGGACGCCCCCCTGTTGGACGCTCGGTCCGACGAGCGGACGCGCTCACCCTACCGGTGCCCGGACGACCTGCACGGCGGCCCCGCGGTGTCCCACCAGCCTCCCCAGCACCACCCGTCCCGGGTCGACGGGGGGCCCGGTGCGCCTGCCCGGGACGGCCCGCTGGGCTCCCTAGTCTCGCGACACACGCCCCGCTGGACCGGCCGCCGTCGCCCGCTCCGCACGCCCGAGCCGCCTGACCGGAGAACGCCATGATCCGACTGAAGAAGTCCCCCGCCGCCCGCACCGACGTCGCCGTCACCTTCGCCCTGGAGGAGCAGGCCGTCCCCGGCCCGGTCTCCGTCGTCGGTGACTTCAACGGCTGGACGCCGGGCACCCACGTGCTGAAGAAGCGCTCCAACGGCACCCGCAGCGTCGTCGTCACCCTGCCGGCCGGTGAGCCCGTCCGCTTCCGCTACCTCGCCGACGGCGGCGTGTGGCTGGACGACCCGCAGGCCCACGCGCACGACGAGCAGGGTTCACTGCTGCACCTGTGACCCCCGGTCGCCGGGCCCTCGGGTGAGGGTCCGGCGACGGCCCACGTGGACGAGGTCCCTTCGGTGGGCCTGCGGCCGCGCCACCACCCGGGCGTGGCACGCTGCCCTCCCGTGACCCCTGCTCCCCTCGTGCTGGCCGCCGCGAACGGCGCCGAGACGGCCGGCCTGGTCATCGGGCAGCTGCTCGGGCTGCTCATCGCCGTCGTGCTGGTGGTGCTCGGGGTCCGCGCCCGGCGCCGGCCGACCCTGGGCAACCGGGTGGGCGGGCTGGTGCTCATCGTGCTGGGCGGCCTGATGCTGCTGGGCGGGCTGGCCTCGCTCACCGACGCCGCCACCTGAACCGACCGGGCCCCCGTGACCTGGTGGTCACGGGGGCCCGGTCGGACAGGGGTCTCAGGCTGCCTCAGGCCGCCGTGGCGGCCTGCTCCCACTCGCGCTGCATGGCCCGGCGCACCTTGGGCTTGGCCGTCGTCAGCTGGACCAGCTTGGCGACCTGCTGCGGGGCGTTCTTCGGCGTCGTCGCGGCCATCCAGCCGTTGGGCAGGGAGAGCCGGAAGACCTTGTGCCAGGCGCTGCCGACCTGCCGAGGCAGCGATGCGGTGTGGTACCGCAGCCCGTACTCGTCGAAGATCGCGCGGACCTTCGGGGCGATCTCGGCGTACCGGTTGCTCGGCAGGTCCGGGAAGAGGTGGTGCTCGACCTGGTGCGACAGGTTGCCGGTCATGACGTGCATGGCCTTGGAGCCGGAGATGTTCGCCGAGCCCAGCATCTGGCGCAGGTACCACTCACCGCGGGTCTCGCCCTCGATGGAGGTCTTCTCGTAGGTCTCGACGCCCTCGGGGAAGTGCCCGCACATGATCACCGAGTGCGACCACACGTTGCGCACCACGTTGGCCACGAAGTTCGCGGTCAGGGTGGGCAGGAACGAGGGGCCCGACAGCAGCGGGTGCACCACGTAGTCCTTGGTGGCCTGCTTGCGGATCTTGCGCAGCACGGCCTTGCCCCGGGCCCGGAAGCCCGGGTCGGCGCGCCGCTCCGGGGTGGCCAGGTTCTTGCCCAGCTCCAGGTCGTAGGCGGCGATGCCGTACTCGAAGAAGCACGCGTTGACGAAGTTCCACAGCGGCTGCAGCAGGTACAGCGGGATCCACTTCTGGTCCTCGTCGACCCGCATGATCCCGTAGCCGAGGTCGTTGTCCTTGCCGATCACGTTCGTGTACGTGTGGTGCAGCTCGTTGTGCGAGTGCTTCCACTGCTCGGCCGGGCTGGCCATGTCCCACTCCCACGTCGTGGAGTGGATCTTCGGGTCGCGCATCCAGTCCCACTGGCCGTGCAGGATGTTGTGCCCGATCTCCATGTTCTCCAGGATCTTGGCGACCGAGAGGCCCGCCGTCCCGACGAACCAGGCGGGGGGGAACTTCGAGAGCAGCAGCACGGCGCGCGAGGCCAGCTCGATCTTGCGCTGGACGTCGATGACCTTGCGGATGTAGGCGGCGTCCGCGGCGCCGCGGCTGTCCGCGACCTCCTGGCGGATCGCGTCGAGCCGGCGGCCGATGTCCTCCACGTCCTGGGCGGACAGGTGCGCGACGGGGTTCTCGGACTTCTTCTGCAGCGCGGTCATGCGGGTCTCCTCAGCGTCGGGGGGTCGAGAGGTGGGGTGTCAGTGGTCGATGTCGCACGGCCCGGCGGCGGCGCTCACGCAGGTCTGCACGAGCACCCCGTCCCCGGGGGCGGCGGTGGTGAGCTCGCCGTTGCGCAGGTCGCGGACGGCGCCCTCGCGCAGCGGGAGCACGCAGCCGTAGCAGATGCCCATCCGGCAGCCGCTGGGCATGAGCACCCCGGCGGCCTCGGCGGCGTCCAGGATCGGGGTGGCGCCGTCGGCCTCCACGGTGGTGCCGGTCTTCCCGAAGGTGACCGTGCCGCCCTCGCCGGTGACCAGCACGCGGGGCCGGAAGCGCTCGGTGACCAGGCGCTCGGTGATGCCCTCGGCGGCCCAGTGCTCCTCCAGCGCCTCGAGCATGCCGACCGGGCCGCAGGCCCAGGTGGTGCGCTCGGCCAGGTCGGGCACCAGCTCGGCGAGCTCGGCGGGCTTGAGCAGACCGTCGGTCCCGGTGTGCCGCTCGACCAGCCGCAGGCCGCCGGCTGCGGCCAGCTCGCGCAGCTCGGCACCGAACACGACGTCCTCGCGGCGGGGTGCCGAGTGCACCAGGACGACGTCACCCAGCTCGTCCAGGTGGTTGCGCAGCATGCCCATCACCGGGGTGATGCCCGAGCCGGCGGTGACGAACAGGGCCTTCTCGGGCCGCTCCTGCGGGAGGGTGAAGTCCCCGGTGGCCTGGTCCAGCTGGACGACGGTGCCCGGGCGCATCTCGCGCACCAGGTGGTTGCTGACGACGCCGTCCGGGATGGCCTTGACGGTGACCGTGAGGCAGCCGTCGGTGCGGGTGCGGTCACTGGTGACCGAGTAGGCGCGCCACTGGCGGACGCCGTCGACGTCGACCCCGAGGCGGACGTACTGGCCGGGGGTGTGCTCGCGCCAGCCCCGGCCGGGCCGGATGACCAGGGTGGCGGCATCGGCGGTCTCGGGCCGGATCTCCACGACCCGCCCGCGCAGGTCGGCACCGGACCGCAGCGGGGCGAAGACGTCGAGGTAGTCGGTGGGCAGCAGCGGGGTGGTCGCCGCCTCCACCAGGCTCAGCACCCGGTCCCCGAGACGGGTGCGCAGACCGGGTCGGCGAGGCACGGATGTCGTCATGGACCCATCCTGCCCGCTCCCGGGTACGAACACCTGTGCCAAGCTGGTGAATCGGAGGGTGCTTTTCACACCCTGCGAACAACTCCTGCCAGAAACCGCAGCTGAGAGGCCCCGTCGTGGCAGCACCGACCGACCCCGCACCCCGGACGTTGCCGATGCACGTCGCCCGGGCCATCCGCAACGACCTGCCGGCGGTCGCGGAGGCGACGGTGGCGGCGATCGTGGTGTCGGTGCCCAGTTACGCCGACGCCTATGCCGACACGATGGGCGCCACCATCGAGAACGCCGTCCAGCTGGCACTCGGCGGGTTCCTGGAGCTGGCCACCACCCGGGGCGCGGCCGCGGCGGACACCCCCATCCAGCCCGCCCTGGACGGCGCCTACGCCCTGGGTCGCGGCGAGGCGCGCGGCGGCCGGTCCCTGGACGCGCTGCTGGGCGCCTACCGGGTGGGTGCCCGGGTGGCCTGGCGGCACCTGGCCGCCACCGCCGTGGGCAGCGGGCTGACCGCCGAGCAGCTGGCCCGGTTCGCCGAGCTGGTCTTCGCCTACATCGACGCGCTGTCCGCGGCCAGCGTCGCCGGGCACGCCGACGAGCGCACCGCCAGCGGCCGGGTCCGCCAGCGGGTGCTGGAGCGGCTGGGCCAGCGGCTGCTCGCCGGCGGCACCGTCGAGGAGCTGACCGCCGCGGCGGCACGGGCCGACTGGACTCCCCCCGGCACCCTCACCGCCGTGCTGCTGCCGGCCTCCCGGGTGCGCGGTGCGCTGGCGCTGCTGGACGGGCAGACCCTGCAGCCGGTGGACGACGACCTGTCGGTGCTGCTGGTGCCCGACGGCGAGGGCCCGGGCCGCGCGGCCCTGCTGCGCGCGCTGGAGGGCCGGGAGGCCGTCGTCGGACCGCCCCGGCCGTGGTGGGACGTCGCCGCCTCGCACGCCCGCGCCGCCCGCGCCCTGGAGCTCGGCTTCACCGCACCCGGGACGGCGGCGTTGGACACCCAGCAGCGGCTGGCCGAGTTGGTGCTCCGCGCCGACGACGACGCCCTCGCCGACCTGCGTGCCCAGGTGCTGAGCCCGCTGGACGACCTGCCCGAGGGCGCCCGGGAGAAGCTCACCGAGACGCTGCGGTCCTGGCTGCTGCACCAGGGCCGCCGGGCCGACGTCGCCGCCGCCCTCTTCGTGCACCCGCAGACCGTGCGCTACCGGATGGGCCAGTTGCGCGAGCTCTACGGCGACCGCCTGGAGGACCCCCGCACCGTCCTCGAGCTCACCCTCGCCCTCGCCTGAGGCCGCAGCTCCCCGAGTCGATCGGGGTGGTCACTGCAGGGGCAGGCCGGTGACGACGCGGGCGGCGGTGCGGCCGGCACGGCGCCAGTCGGCGGGCGTGCCGTCGCGGACGGCGAGGGCGGGGCGGTCGGCGGGCAGCTGGGCGTGGTGCACGGCCACCGCACCGTCGGCGGACACCCCGACGCCCACCGAGAGCCGGGAGTCCCGGGCCGCGGC
This sequence comes from Klenkia sp. AC732, assembly GCF_979256525.1. Classification (NCBI taxonomy): domain Bacteria; kingdom Bacillati; phylum Actinomycetota; class Actinomycetes; order Geodermatophilales; family Geodermatophilaceae; genus Klenkia; species Klenkia sp. AC732. The sequence continues at coordinate 13,686 of NZ_CEEDOS010000024.1, forward strand.
GTGCCCGAGTGCGAGGGCAGCACCGTCGGGGACCCGCTGCAGCCGCAGCGGGACACCCTCCTCCTCGGCCCCGGCGGACACCTCGCGCAGCACGGCGGACGGTGCACCCGGCGCGTGGTGCAGCACCACCGCCGGCGGCTCGACCCGGTCCTCGCGGCGGGGGCTCACCCGCCCAGGCCGTTCGCGTACGCCGCGACCAGCCCGGAGGCGACGGCGTTGCGCGGACCCTGGTCACCGAGCACGTTCCCGGTGCCGCAGACGACGCCGAACCCGGCGAGGGCGTCGGCGATCAGGTCGGGGATCTCGAAGTCCAGCGCCGAGCCCCCCAGCAGCACCACGAAGTCCAGCCGGCGCAGATCGCCGTCGGGGGCGACCTGGCGCAGCGCGCGCAGCGTGTTGACCACGAACACCCGCTGCTTGGCCTCCCGCCGCACCCGCCGGACGGCGTCCAGCGAGCGTCGGGTGGCCAACGGCACCGGCCCGTCGGGGGTGAGGACGACGACCCGGGCGAACACGTGCGAGGGCAGCGGCTCGTCGAAGAACTGCACCGTGCCGTCCTCGTGCCGGACGTGGAAGAAGCTCTCCACCTTGGCCAGCGGCCAGCGCTTGACCCACTCGGCGACCTCCCGGTCGTCCAGGGCCAGCTCGGAGTCGACCAGCCGGGTGACCAGCTCCCCGGCACCGGCGACGTGCACCGCGGTGCAGACGCCGTCGGCGGACAGCGAGGCGGCGTCGGTGGAGCCGCCGCCCAGGTCGACCACGACCACCGGCACCTGCACCCCGGGGGTGGTGAGCGCGCCGAGCACGGCCATCTCGCCCTCGACGCCCCCGATGGTGGCCTCGGCGGCGATCTCGGCGGCGACCCGGGCGGCGACGGCCTGCATCCGGCTGCGGCTGGTGCGCACCATGGCGGCCAGGCCCACCGCGTTCTCCAGGGCGATCTCCCCGGCCAACCCGCCGCGCACCTCGGCCGGCACGAACGTGTCCACGGCCAGCACGTCCCGGATGGCGATGTCCCCGGGGGCCTCCCCGGACCCGTCGGCCATCGTGTCGGCCATCGTGTCGGCCATCGTGTCGGCCATCGTGTCGCGCACCGCGGCGAGCATCCCGCCCACGTGGGTGCCGGGCTCGCCGTGGGCGTCGCGCAAGGGCTGCACCCGGGCGAGCGCGGCCATGATCGCCTCGGCGCCGGCGTCCACGTCGACCTTGACCGTGCGGGTCTCGCCGCGCAGCTCCAGCACCCCGACGGGGATGCGCCGGTCGGTGACGTCGCCCGAGGGCGTGCGGACGACGACGGCTGAGCGGTTGCCGGTCAGCGCCCTTGCCACCGGGGACACCTGCCGGGTCTGGTCGGGGTCCAGGTCGAAGACGGTGGCGATGCCGTAGGTGTTGGACAGCGTGCGGATGGTCCGGCCCGGTGCCGCGACCTCCACGGCGGCCCGCATGCCCAGCGGCACCTTCTCCACCGCCGACACCTCGTCGACCACCGGGACCGGCGTGTGCAGCCGGTTGGTGACCAGCACGGCGTCGTCCCCGGCGAGGACGGCGGCCACGACCTCCACCCCTCGGGCGACGGCGTCGTTGAGCGCACCGGCGACGTCGTCGAAGTCCCACCCCGCCGGGACGACGACGACCGCGGGTTCCCCCACCGGGTGCTCGGGCAGGTCCAGCACCGACACGGTGACCCCGACGCCCAGGCCCTCGCCGCCCGGGGTGGCCGGGTTGTGCCCGATCATCGTGGACTCGGTGATGACGGTCTCGGTGATCGTCTCCATCGCCAGGCCGCTGATCACCGGGGTGGCCTCGTTGAGCAGCACCCGGTCCAGCTCGTCCGGGCGCCGGCCGACGTCGGCGAGCACCCGGCGCACCGCGGTGAGCGCGCCCTCGGTGGAGGCCGGGGTGCCCTTGACCCCGGTGGTCCGGGTGAGCGCGGTGCCCAGGTGGGTCACCGCGCCGCCCGGACCGACCAGGGCCAGGCAGGCCTCGGTGGTGGAGTTGCCGATGTCGACGCCGACGACGAGCCGGTCTCTCACCCCGCGGCGCGCTCGATGGTCACCTCGAGCTCGACCGGGCCGGCGTCGGCCCGGATGCACTCGAACTCCTTGAGGTGCAGCAGCGCGGCCTTGGCCTGCCAGCGGGGGCGGGCCATCTGGTCGTTGCGGGTGGGCACCGGCTGCGGGGACTCCCCCTTGGCGTACTGGGCGGCGTTGGAGCCGATGGCCCGGAACACCGGGGCGTCCAGCAGCGGGGACTGCGGGAAGAGCTCCAGGTTGGACAGCCGGGGCAGGTCCTTCTGGTGGATCATCGTCGTCCCGCGGGACAGCAGGCCCACCGAGACGCCGGACCCGGACAGCCGGGCGGCGATGTGCGCGATCGCGGCCAGGTCAGCGGTGTTCCAGACCCGGACGACGCGCACCCCCACGCCCTGCTCCTCGATGCCGGCCATCAGCTGGCGGAGCACCTCGGCGTGCGGCACCCCGACGATGGTCTGGGTGAACGGGTCACCGAAGGCCGGGGACACCGCGACGAGCACCTCGTCGGGCCGGGTGCCGCGGGTGGCCGGGCCGGTCTCGCGCAGGGTGAGCGTGCGCTCGGCCGGTGCGTCCAGGGTCGTCATCTCAGTCCACCTCGGTCTCGGGGTTGGTGGCGGAGGTGACGTGCCGGAGCTTCTTGAGCTCCTCCCACCGCTCACCCTGCAGCCGGTAGCCGGTGCCCGGGCCGGCGTAGTCGTTGGCGTCGTTGATCGCCGACAGCGGGGTGAAGTCGGCGGTGAGGACCGCCGCGGTCTGCAGCAGGTCCCCCGAGACCCGCTGCCGCAGCACGGTGAGCAGGTTCTCGGCGACGTCGTGGAAGCCGGTGGCCTCCAGCCCGCGGACCAGGTCCAGGCCGGTGACCCCGCGGTCCATGACCTGCTGGGCACCGGTGAGGTCGGCCAGCACGTCGCGGAAGGGGTAGTCGTTGGAGCTGTTGGCGTAGGTGGCCGCCTCGACCTCCTCGTCGGTGATGCGCGGCAGCTCCAGGTACTCGAAGAGCGCCTGCAGCACGCGGGCGGCCTTGGCCCGGACGGCGACGATCTCGGCCTCCCGCACGTGCCGCAGGCCGCCGTCGACCTGGAGGTCGCGCTGGATGGTGTTCCAGTCGTCGTAGTCGTCGGTGTCGAAGTTCGACCCGGCGAACATGTTGTCCGAGTTGGGCACCGCCGAGTAGCCGGAGCAGACGAAGTCGGTGCCGGGCAGCAGCTGGGGCAGCATCCGCGCGGTCCGGCGCATCGCCGAGTGGGAGAAGGACTGGTCGTTCCCGGACGCACACTCCAGGTCCATCATCGAGGCGACCAGGTTCTCCGCGGCCACCGCGCGGATGCCGCCGGGCACCGCACCCGGGACGCCGATGCAGCTGATCGAGCCGTTCTGCAGGCCCTGCACCCCGGCGCCCTTGGCCATGAGGATGCAGCGGATCTCCAGGTACAGCATCGAGCGGCCCTCGGCGTTGCCCATCTGCACCTCCGAGCCGGTGCCCGAGGTGAACCGCATCTTGATCCCGCGGGAGGCGTAGGCCGAGGCCAGGAACGTCTTGGACCACGGGGTGTCGTCGCCGTCCACGAAGACCGACTCGGTGCCGTAGATGGAGATCGTCTCGGCGTAGGCGGTGATGCCGCGCATGCCCAGCTCCAGCTCGGTGGCCTCCTCCAGCGCGCACTGGGTCAGCACGCCACCGCGGCCGACCTGGCCGCCGACCTGCAGCGCGATGGCCACCAGCGGGGCGTACCGGACGACGCCCAGGGTGGTCTCCAGCTCGGCGAACCCGCGCAGCGCGCCCTCGGCGGCGTCCACGGCGACCTGCAGCGGGTTGTCCCGGGCGCTGGTGGAGTGCGCCTGGTTGGCCGGGGTGCGGCGGGCCCGCATCTTCTGCATCCCCTGCATGATCTCCACGACGTTCATCAGCTTGACGACGTCGAGCACCTTGGCCGGGGTGAGCCCGCGGGTCACCGCGATGACCTCCGAGCGCGAGACGCCGGGGTCGATGAGCATCCGGGCGATCTGCACCGAGGGCAGCGCCATCGACGCCTCGGTCGTCGCCACGTCGATCGCGTGGTCGGCGATGAAGCTGTCCATGAAGTCGAAGTCGGCGCGCTCCCGGCCGTCGAGCTCGACGATCCGGCCGTCCTCGACGCGCACGCTGGGCTGCGGGTCGAAGTCGCTCTCCATCGCGACCAGGCCCTTCTCGGGCCACTCCTCGACGAACCCGTCCAGGTTGACCGGACGGGCCTCGAGCACCTCGGTGCGCAGCGAGTGGCGGGGCTCCTCGGCGCGCAGCGGCTGGACGGCGGTCATGCGGGGCTCCCGGTGGTCTCGTCGGCGGCTGTCTCGTCGGCGGCGACGGCAGGGGTGACGGCGTCCGGGCTGGTGGCGGCGGTCGCGGCGTCCTCGGGGTCGTCGTCGGCCAGCAGCCGGCGGCGGCCGTAGACCTCGGCGGCCTCGCGGACCAGCGCGGCGGACACCGGGGCGCCGTAGGTCTGCTCCAGCCTGTCGGCCATCGCGGTGAGCTGGGCCGCGGTGGAGGCCCGCGGGCGCAGCGCGTTGTACATCGACAGCACCTCGGCGTCGGGGATCGCGGTCATCTCCGCGGCCCGGCGGAAGTTCGCGGCCAGCTGGGTGCGGCCGCTGGCGTCGGCCAGCTGGGCCTGCAGCTCCAGGGTCTCCGGGGCGATCCGCAGGTCCTCGGCGGTGAGCTCGCCGGAGACGACGGCGTCCATGGTCAGCGCGGTGACCGGCTTGCCGGTGGGGGTGCGCAGCAGCTCGGGGCGGTTGATCGACAGGGGGTAGTCGGCGACGGTCAACGTGGGTGGTGCGGGGGTGCTCATGCGGGGGTGCTCCTGGGGTCGACGACGTCCTGGGCGCGGTCCGGTGGGTCCTGCGCGGCACTGTGACAGCCGCCACGTTGCCTGTTCGTTGCGTCGGCGGGGGGTCTGGTCTGCGGGGCGTGGAGGGGTTCTGATGTGCCGCATGAGCGCACCCCTGAGCCACGCCGACGCCCGCGTCGTCCTCGACGCCGGCCTCGCCCACGCCACCGAGATCGGCCAGCCGATGAACGTCGCGGTCGTCGATGCCGGCGGGCACCTGGTCGCCTTCGCCCGGATGGACGGCGCGATCCGGGCCAGCATCGACATCGCCACCCGCAAGGCCGTCACCTCGGTGCTGATGGAGCTGCCCACCGCTGCGCTGATGCCTTTGGTCCAGCCCGGCGCGGAGCTCTACGGCCTGGAGCAGACCGCCGGCGGGATGGTCGCCTTCGGCGGCGGCATCCCGCTCACCCGGGACGGCGTGCTGGTCGGGGCGGTCGGGGTGAGCGCCGGGTCGGTCGAGCAGGACGTGTCGGTCGCCGAGGCCGCCGTGGCCGCACTGCCGGGCTGACCCGCAGGTCAGCGCCGTACACCACCGACGGGTCACCCGGCCGGCCGTCGTCCACGGCCGGGCGCCCCGTCCACCGGTGCGCGTGGGCGCTTGCCGGGGCACCCCTCGCCCCCGATGATCGGGACGGGCGTCGGGGTGACCGGCGCCACGTCGAGGTCAGGAGGCGACCGTGGCGCGTGGACGGGTGCGCCGGGTCGCCGACGACTCCGGCACCGACCCCGCGGCGCACGCCCGGGAGCTGACCGGCGTCTTCGACGCGGTGCTGTCCGGCGACGAGCACGGTCCGGTGCCGCGGCCCGTGGTGTCGGCGTCCTGGCAGCGGAGCCTGGCGGCGCACGTCGACCCGGAGCACCGCACGCCGCCGGTGGTCTACGACGAGCACGAGCTGCCCGGTGTGCGGGACGCGCACCCGCTGGCCGAGGTGCTGCCGCTGCTGCGCAACACCCTGGCCAGCATCGCCGACGAGGCCATGCACGTGATGCTGGTGACCGACGCCGCGGGCAACGTGCTGTGGCGCGACGGCGCGGCCAAGCTGCTGGTCCAGGCCGACAGCGTGGGCCTGTTCCCGGGCACCAACTGGAGCGAGGCCGCCATCGGCACCAACGCGATGGGCACCACGCTGGCCGTCGACGCCCCGGTGCAGATCCACTCCGCCGAGCACCTGGTGCGCACCTACCACTCGTGGACCTGCGTGGCCGCCCCCGTGCACGACCCGGACACCGGCGCCATCCTCGGCGCTGTCGACGTCAGCGGGCCGCTGCACACCGTGCACCCGGCCCTGGTGCAGCTGGTGTCGGCGACCGCGCAGCTGGCCGAGCACCACCTGCGGGTCAAGCTGGCCATCGCCGACGAGCGGCTGCGGATGGAGAACATGGGCCACCTGCTCCGGCTGGGCCCGGCCGCGGGAGCGCTGGTGACGCGGTCCGGGCGGCTGCTTGCCGGGCAGCCCTTCGGCTGGTGGCCCGAGCGGGTCTCGCTGCCCGCCGACCCCGACCGGCTGACCCTGGCCAACGGCGCCGAGGTGGTCGCCGAGCCACTGACCGGGGGCTGGCTGCTGCGCTCTCCCGCCCGGTCGGTCCGGCTGGCCCCGGCCGTGCCCTCGCTGTCGCTGCGCTTCCTGGGCGACCACCCGCGGGCCCGGCTCGACGACCGCCCGCTGGCCCTCACCCTGCGCCCGGCCGAGGTGCTCACCGCCCTCGCCGTGCACCCCGACGGGCTGACCGGGGAGCAGCTGGCCCTGCTGCTCTACGGGGACCGCGGGAACCAGACCACCGTGCGCGGCGAGGTGCACCGGCTGCGCCAGCTGATCGGCGCCGACCTGCTGCGCACCCGGCCCTACCGGCTGGCCGCCACCGTCGACAGCGACGTCGTCACCGCGCGGCGGGCCCTGAGCGAGGGGCGGGTGGCCGATGCGCTCAGCGCCTCCCCCGGCCTGCTGCTGCCCCGCTCGGAGGCCCCGCTGGTGCGCGACCTGCGCGAGGAGCTGGCCGGCGGCCTCCGCCGCGCCGTCCTCGACGGTGGGGACGTCGACCTGCTGCACCGGCTGGCCGGCGGGGTGGGCGCCGACGACCTCACCGTGCACGACCGGCTGCTGGAGCTGCTGCCGGCCGGTGACGCCCGGCGCGGGCCGGTCCAGGTGCACCGGGACCGGCTGCTGGCCTGAGCCCCCGCCCGGCGCCGTCCGGGCACGGGCTGCGACGATCCGCCGGTGCTGCGCGAGGGTCGGGGGGACCTACCCCGGGAGGTCTGGGTACTGGCCGTGGTGGCCTTCGTCGTCGCCCTCGGGTTCGGGGTCGTGGCCCCCGCCATCCCGCTCTTCGCCCGCTCCTTCGGCGTGGGGACGACGGCCGTGGGGCTCGCGGTCAGCGCCTTCTCCGCGGCTCGGTTCGCCTCGGCGTTCGGCGGCGGGGCGCTGGTGGAGCGCCTGGGCGAGCGACTGGTGCTCAGCACCGGACTGGCGGTGGTCGCGGTGTCGACCGGGCTGGCGGGCCTGGCCACCAGCTTCCCGGTCTTCCTGACCCTGCGGGCGCTGGGCGGGGTGGGCAGCGCGATGTTCACCGTCGCCGCGCTGTCGCTGCTGCTGCGGGTCGCCCCGCCCACCCACCGCGGCCGGGCCGCGGCCACCTACCAGGGCGGGTTCATCCTGGGCGGCATCGCCGGACCGGCGGCCGGTGGGCTGCTGGCCGAGCTCTCACCCCGGTTGCCGTTCTTCCTCTACGCCGGGTTCCTGCTCGTCGCCGGGCTGGTCGGGCTGTCCCAGCTGCGGGTCCCCTCGGGCCCGGTCGACCCCGACCTGGTCGCCGCCCCCGACGTGCCCGCCGCCCAGCCGCTGGCCGTGCGGGCGGCGCTGGCCCAGCCGGCCTACGTCGCCGCGCTGGCGGCGAACTTCGGGGTGGGCTGGATGCTCTTCGGCGTCCGCAACTCCCTGGTCCCGCTGTACGTCACCGAGGAGCTGGGCCGGACCGTCGCCTGGGCCGGCGCCGGCCTGCTGGTCGGGTCGCTGGCCCAGGCGCTGGGCCTGCTGCGCTCGGGCCGGCTGGTCGACGACTGGGGGCGCCGGCCCTCGCTGCTGCTGGGCGCGGGCCTGGCCACCGCCTCGGTGGCGGTGCTGGCCGGGCCGGCGTCCACCCCGGCGTTCCTGGTGTCGATGACGGTGTTCGGGCTGTCGGCGTCCCTGCTGGCCAGCACCCCGGCGGCGCTGGTCGCCGACGTCAGCCCGGCCCGCGGCGGCCGGGTGGTCGCGGTGTTCCAGATGGCCGCGGACCTGGGCGGCATCATCGGGCCGCTGGCCGCCGGGGCGCTCACCGACGCGGCCTCCTTCCAGGTCGCGTTCGCCGTCACCACGGGGGTGCTGGCGCTCGGGCTGGTCGCGGGACTGCGGATCCCGCGGACCAGGCCGGGCGGTCAGGGGTAGAGCAGTCGGTTGACGCGCACCAGGAAGTCCGGCCCGCGGTCCGCGGACGGGTCGCCCATCAGCTCGCCGATGACCGCCATGGCCAGATCGCGCCGGCGCGGCGACCGGGCCGGGTCGGCCGCGGCGAGGGCGGCGGGCAGCTCGGCGAGGGTGAGGTCGGTGCAGTAGGCCGGCGCGCCCGGCTGCTGGCGCCAGGAGTCGGCCAGCGGGCCGGCGTCGAAGGCGTCGAACCCGGTCTGCTCGACCAGCAGCCGGCCCAGCGCGCGGTCGGCGTCGTCGTCGGCGGACACCGGCAGCGCGATCCGGTCCGGGGCGCCGGCGGGTCGGGCCAGGCCGGCGAAGGAGCCGGCGACGATCGAGTTCCAGGCCTTGACGACCGGGCGGCCCAGCTGTTCGGACACCCACAGGCTCTCGACCTGACCCCCGTCCAGGACAGCGATCTGCCCGTCCCGCACCGGGTAGTAGTTCGAGGTGTCGAGCAGGACGGCGTCCGCGGCGAGCCGGTCGACGACGGGCCGGACGCCGGGGACGGCGGACAGCGGGATCGAGACGACCAGCGCCTCGACGTCGGTGGCGACGTCGTCGGCGTGCACCGGGCGGCCACCGGCGTCGGTGACCTGCGCCGGGATGGTCTCCGGGCCGCGGGAGTTGGCGACGCGGACGTCGTGGCCTGCGGCGGTCAGGCGTGCGGTGAGCGTGGCGCCGATGGCGCCGACGCCCAGGATGCCGATCTTCACGTGGGTGGTCCTCTCAGGTGGTGGTGGTGGTGGGTGACGTGCCCACGGACAGGACGCCGAGCACGGCGACGAACGCCAGGACGCCGGCGGTGGTGAAGGCGGTCTGCGCGGCGGCGACGGCCTGGTCGGTGCTGAGGTCGCCGGCGTCGGTGGCACCGGAGCCGATCGTGTAGGCGGAGACGAGCACCGCTCCGCCGGCGGCGCCGGCCAGCTGCTGGACGGTGGTGAAGGCCGCGGTGCCGTGCGGGTACAGGTCGGCGGGCAGCGAGGACAGCGCGCTGGTGGTCATCGGGGCCCACATCAGGGCCTGGGAGGCGTTGAGCACCAGGTAGGCCAGCAGCAGGGCGAGTGCGCTGGTGCCCTCGTCGACGGTGCTGAAGAACCACAGCGCGGCCGTCCACACCAGCGAGCCGGGGATCGCCAGCGGGCGTGGCCCGACGCGGTCGTAGACCCGCCCGCCGAGGGCGGAGACGATCGCGATCGCGGCACCGCCGGGGACGAGGAAGAGCCCGATGGCCAGGGTGCTGAGCCCGGTGACCTCGGTGAGCAGCAGCGGCAGCACGATCAGCGAGCCGAACCCGTTGAGGGCGATGACGACCATGACCACGAGCGGGATGCTGAAGCCCCGGCTGCGGAAGACGCGCACGTCCAGGAACGCCCCGGGTCCGCGTTGCAGGACCACCTGGCGGCGGACGAACGCGGCCAGGCCGAGCAGTCCCACTCCGACGGGCAGGTACGGCGGGACGAGGGTGTGCCCGGACACCGACTCACCGATCGAGGCCAGCCCGTAGACCAGCGCCCCGAACCCGACCGCCGACAGCAGCAGGGACGGCACGTCGAGGGTCACCGGCTCCGGGGTGGTGGTGTTGCGCAGCTTCCAGGCACCCAGCACGAGGGCGAGCAGCGCGACCGGCAGCACCAGCAGGAACAGCCACCGCCAGCTCAGTGCCGACAGCACCAGCCCGGACACCGCCGGCCCGACGGCGGGGGCCACGGCCGGGACCGCGGTCACCACGGCCATCATCTGGCCGCGCCGGGACTCGGGTACCAGCCGCATCGTGGTGGTCATCAGCAGCGGGACGAACACGGCGGTCCCGGCGGCCTGCACGATGCGCCCGGCGAGCAGCACCTCGAAGCCCGGGGCGACCGCGGCGATCGCGGTGCCCACCAGGAACAGGCTCATCGAGGCCAGGAAGACCGTCCGCAGGTGGAACCGGCGCATGAGGAAGCCGGTCGCCGGGATCAGCACCGCCAGGGTCAGCAGGTAGCCGGTGGTCAGCCACTGACCGGTGGTCGGGGTGATGCCCAGGTCGGTGATCAGGGTCGGGAGCGCGACGCCCAGCAGCATCTCGTTGAGCAGGACGATGAACGCCGACACCATCAGGATGCCGATCACCAGGCCGCTGCCCGGGGCCAGCCGGTCCGCGGCGGGCCGTCGTGCGGTGGTGTCGGCGACCGGTGCGGCGGTCGTGTCGTGGGCGGCCATGCGCGTGGTCCTCAGGGGTCGGGAGGGTGGTGGGGAGGTCAGGCGGTGAGGCGCGGGTCGAGCCCGTACTGGTCCGGGACACCGAGGTTCTCCCGCAGGGTCGGGCCCTCGTAGTCGAGGTGGAACAGCCCGCGCTGCTGCAGGACCGGGACGACCTGGTCGACGAAGGCGTCGATGCCGTCGGCGTAGACGTCGATGGCCAGGGAGAACCCGTCGCAGGCGCCGGCCTCGAACCAGGCCTGCATGTGGTCGGCGACGTCCTCGGCGGTGCCGGGCACGACCGGGTGGTAGTCGATGACGCCGTGCGCGAGGACGTCGCGCAGCGTCCAGCCCTCGCGGGCGACCTCCAGCGCGTGCGGCGCGCGCGGGTCCCCGGGCGAGGGCCGGGCCGCGGCGAGCTGCTCGGGGATCAGTGGCTCGTCGAGCTGGGCCGGCTCCAGGTGCAGGCCGAGCATCGAGCCCAGGTACCCGACCCGCGCCTCGAGGTCGACGACCTCGTCGAGCCGGCGGCGGCGGTCCAGGGCCTCCCGGCGGGAACCGGCGATGCTGGGCATGAAGCCGGCGAAGAGCTTGACCTCGTCGGGGTCCCGCCCGACGGCCGCGGCCGCGGCGCGCAGCGCGTCCCGGTGGGCCTTGCCCTCGGCGATGCTGAACGGGTTGGCGTAGACGCCGCTGGCGTACCGGGCGGCCACGGCCAGGCCGTTGCCGCCCCCGCCGGCCTGGAAGACGACAGGTTGACCCTGCTCCGACGGCGGGATCGGCAGCGGTCCGCGGGAGGCGACGTGCGCGCCCTGCAGGCCGACGGGCGCGATCTTCGAGGTGTCGGCGAACCGCCCGCCCTCGACGTCCAGCACCCAGGCGTCGCGCTCCCAGCTGCCCCACAGCGCCTGCACGACCTGGACCACCTCGTGCACCCGCTCGTACTTCTGCGCCCGCGGCGGCAGCGCGACGCCGAAGTTGGCGGCGGCGGCCGGCAGCGAGGTCGGGACGGCGTTCCAGCCGGCCCGGCCGTGGCTGGCCACGTCCAGGGCCTTGAACTGCCGGGCGATCGCGTACGGCTCGTTCAGCGTCGTGGACGCGGTGGCCACCAGCCCGATCCGCTGCGTGGCCCGGGCCATCGTGGTCAGCACGACCAGCGGGTCGATCGAGTGGTTCGGCACCGCCCGGGAGATGTCGTTCTCCAGCACCGGGGTGTCGGCCAGGAAGACCAGCTGCAGCTTGCCGCGCTCGGCGGCCTGCGCGTACCGGGCGAAGACGTCCATGTCGGTGTAGCTGCGCGGGTCGACACCGGGCATCCGCCAGGAGCCCGGCTGGGAGCCGTAGCCGTTGGCGATCTGGATGGCCAGGAGCAGCTGAGCGGGCACGACACGTCCTGTCGGGAGGCGGTAACCTGATCCGGAGATGGTCTCCGTTCGGATGCCACGACCATACGGAGACACTCTCCGTCTTGTCCACCAGGGAGGCCGGACGTGTCCGAGACGACAGCCGGACGGCGGCCCCGCACCGACGCCGCCCGCAACCGGACGCACATCCTGGACGTCGCCGAGCGGTACTTCACCGAGCACGGCGTGACCGGGTCGCTGCACGCGCTGGCCAAGCAGGCCGGTGTCGGCGCCGGCACCCTCTACCGGCACTTCCCCAGCCGGGACGCCCTGCTCGCCGCACTCCTCGCGGCGCGGGACAGCGAGCTGGTGGCCCGCCGGGACGCGGTCCGGACCGCGGAGACCGACCCGGCCGTCGCACTGGACGGCTGGCTGGAGGCGCTGGGCACCTGGGCGACCGCGTTCGACGGACTGCCCGACCCGCTGCGGGCCGCCGTCACCGAGCAGACCTCGCCGCTGGCGCTCACCTGCCAGGGCTACGTGACGACGACCGAGGAGTTCCTCACCGCGGCCCAGCAGGCCGGCCGGGCCCGGTCCGACGTCCGCGGCCGGGACCTGTTCCTGGCGGTGCTGGCGATCAGCTGGGTCCGCGAGGCGGCCATGGCCGACGCGGCCTCCCCGGCCGGCCTGGGGTCCCTGCTGCGCACCGGTTGGGCCACTCCCCCCGCCTGAGACTCAGCTGATCCCGGGCAGCTCGGGGCGGCGGGCCACCAGCAGCACGTGGGTGTCCGGCCAGTCCAGCTGCTCCCCCGTCGCCGGGTCCAGCAGCGTCGCCACGGGGGCGAAGACGTTGTCCACCAGCCAGTCGTTGCGCCAGGCGCCGGAGCGCGGGTCGACCTCGAAGCCGGCCGCGCGCACCAGCGCCGACCACGCGGCGCCGTCCAGGGCGCAGAACTGCTCGTGCACCTCGCTGAGCCAGTTGTGCGTGTAGCTGACCTTGGACAGGAACTCCATGGCGTCGGCCAGCCGCAGCAGCACGTCGTCCCCGTCGGTCTCGAACGGGAAGGCCACCCCGGCCGCCCGGCGGAAGTCCACCGCGAACTGGTCGAGGCGGGCCCGGGTGCACAGCCCGTCCAGGTACGGGCCGACCTCCTCGGCGGGCCGGGCCAGCAGGTCGACGGGACCGGCCGGGCGGGCACCGTCGTCGGTGCGCAACCGCAGCCGGACGGTCCGGTCGCCGTCGGCCGGGCCGCACACGTCGGAGTTCACCCAGACACCGCCGGGCACGGTGTGCGCGACGACGTTCGCGGCCAGCTCCTCCAGCGCGGACACCCCGCCGCCGTAGCTGAGTATCTCGTGGGTCAGCGCGAACGTCGTCGTGGTGTCCACCGTGGCCGGCGGGAAGACCGGCCCGTTGAGCACGTTGGCCTGCACGAAGAAGGTGTTCGGGTTGGCTGCGAAGGCCCCTTGTGCCCGGCGGTGCTCGCACTCGTCGAACAGGTGCCGGGCCACCTCGACGCCGAACAGGTCCGACTCGTGCAGGGTCGGCTCGCCGGCCGCCAGCTCCAGCATCGCGCCGGTCGCGCAGCCGATGTCGACGATCCGGCCGGGCTGCACGTAGGGCCGGGCCTGGTCCCACTTGCGCTGCGCCGCGGACTCGAAGGCAGCGATGTAGGAGCGGTACTCCCGGGTGGCGGTCAGCCCGCCCTCGGAGCCGACGACCGGGTCCGAGCAGATGACGCGGGTGGACTCCGCCAGCCCGTACCGGTCGAACACCGCGACCGTGGCCGGGTGCGCGAGCTCGCGCCAGGCCGGGTCGTCGGCCACCAGCAGCTCGAGCACGTCCCACGGCCGGGCCGGGGCGTCGGGCGAGGCGTCCTCCACCGGCACGATGCGGTAGCCCAGCGCCCGGTACATCGCAGCGACCGACGCGGTGGAGCAGGCCACGACGGTGTCGGCCGGGTCCGGTGCCCACCGACCGCCGGTCTCGTGCGCGACGGTCTTCAGCGTCAGCTCGGCGAACCGGTCGGTGGGGGCCACGTCGACCACCCCGACGACGACACCGGTGAGGCCCTCGGCCAGGCAGAACCGCTCGATGGCGGCCTCCCGCCGGTGCGCGGGCACCGGGTTGCGCCGGGTGCCCCGGTGGTTGGCCGAGGTCACCGCCCACACCACGGCCACGTCCTCGGTGCATACGACGGGAACGCCGTCGGTGTCGGCCACCCCGCCGGCGACGACCGCCCGCAGGTGCTCGGCCTGGAACCGGGTCAGCACGTGGTGCCGGCCGGGGAGCAGGACGCTGCGGACGGTCGCGGGGGGCACCCCCCGATCCTGACCGCCGGGGTGCGGCGACCGGCCACCGGGTCAGTCCCGGCCCGGCACCGCCAGGCCGTACTGGCTGATCTTCCGGTACAGGGTGGCGCGGGACAGCCCCAGCTCCGCAGCGGCCTGCACCACCGTCGTCCCGGGCACGGTCAGCCAGCGCAGGATCTCCTCGCGCTCCAGCTGCTCCAGTCGGGTCAGCGACCGCTGCCCGGAGCTGAGCACCTCCGGGCGCAGGTGGCCCACGTCGACGACGTCGGTGCGGGACGCGGCCTCCCGCACCACCGCCCGCAGCTCCCGGACGTTCTCCGGCCAGCCGTACGCGGCCAGCGCCCGGACCGCCCGCGGGGTGAACTCGACGTCCCGGTGGCGCAGCTCCCGGGCGAAGGACCGAGCCAGTGGGCCGACGTCCTCGGGCCGGTGGCGCAGCGGTGGCACCTCGACGACGGCGTCGGCCAGCGCGGCCAGCGCCGGTGGCAGCGCGGCGTAGGACGACGCGGTCAGCACCGCCGGGCGCAGCGGGGTCGCGCTGTGCGCCAGCACCGCGGCCAGCTCGTCGGCCGCCCAGGCCGGCAGCGCGTCGGCGCCGGCGACCACCACGCAGGTGTCCGGGGAGGTCAGCGCCGGTGACCACAGCGCCAGCCACGCCTCGACGTCCTCGGGGCCGGGCGGGCGGGCCACCAGCACCCGCTCGCGGCGCCGTCGTCCCTGCCGGGCCAGCGTGGCGACGGCGGACTTGCCCACCCCCGGCTCCCCCACCACGACGGTCAGCCGGCCTGCCGAGACGGCGTCCCGGGCGCCGGCGACGGCCTCGGACCAGCCGCGGGAGGCACACGGGTCCCCGGCCGGCAGCCGGTCGGCCACCACGTGGAAGACCTCGCCGCGCGGCAGCGGACGCACCGGCTGACCGCCGGCGCGCACGTGCATGAGCGCGCTGGTGTTGCCCGCCGCCGACTGGGCCAGGGCCAGCAGCAGGTCGGAGGAGGCGTCGGACCAGGTGGTCATGTTGATGCTGCCGACCAGGTCGCCGCTGCGCGGGTCCAGCACCGGGACGGCGGCACAGGTGTAGCGCCGCAGCGGTGCCACGAAGTGCTCCCCGGAGCGCACCAACGCCGGCACCCGGTCGGCCAGGGCGAGGGCGAGGCCGTTGGTGCCGGCGGTCTGCTCGCCGAAGTAGAAGCCGGGCGCCAGGTGCACCCGGTCCAGCGAGCGGTTCATGTCCGCATCGACCGACCAGCGGGCCAGCACCAGGCCCTCGTGGTCGGTGATCATCAGCCCGACGGGTTCGGTGCCCAGCGTCCCGTGCAGCCGGCTGAGCACCTCGGCACCGCACTCGTAGAACAACGAACCGGTGTCCACGGTGCCGGTGAAGACCGGCTCGACGCCCTCCGGGGAGACCCCGTAGCGCTCGCTGCGGACCCACGAGGCCTGCACCCGGGGGCGGGCCAGCGGGACCGGACTGCCTGACGTGTCCACGACGGACCCCCTCCGCGCGACGGTGCGCTCCTCGACCGTAGGGCCCGGGACCCCCGGCCACGAGTGGTCGGTGTCTCACATTGAGACGCCGGGTCGTAGAGCGACGTGCGCATGCCGCCCTAGCGTCGGAGCCGGTGTGATCCAGCTCCCAACGGAGGGTCTGGAGCCTGCTCGAGGAGGACCCGTGTACAGCAAGGACGGCAACGACTACTTCGTCGTGGACGCGCACATCGCGCTCTGGGACGCCCGCCCCGAGAACCAGCGCAACATCCACGGCAAGCAGTTCATCGACTGCTTCTACGACTACCACCGCAACCTGAGCCCCGAGTCCGAGCTGTGGCCCTACGAGGAGTACCTCTACCAGGGCGGCGAGCGGCTGATGCGCGACGTCTTCGTCGACGGGATCGTCGACCACGCGGTCTTCCAGCCCGCCCGGCTCGGTGAGTTCTACGAGCGCGGTTTCGGCCAGACCGAGGAGGCCTGGGCGCTGACCCAGGCCCACCCCGACAAGCTGACGTACAACCACTGGTTCGACCCCCGCGACGGCGAGGCCGGCCTCGACCAGCTGCGCGCCGACGCCGAGCGCTTCCAGCTCAAGGGCGTGAAGCTCTACACCGCCGACTGGCACGGCGACAGCCGCGGCTGGAAGCTCGACGACCCGATGGCCTACCGGTACTTCGAGGTCTGCCGCGAGCTCGGCATCACGAACGTGCACGTGCACAAGGGCCCCACCATCCGCCCGCTGGACCGGGACGCCTTCGACGTCGCCGACGTCGACCACGTGGCCACCGACTTCACCGACCTCAACTTCATCGTCGAGCACGTCGGCCTGCCCCGGCTCGAGGACTTCTGCTGGATCGCCACCCAGGAGCCCAACGTCTACGGCGGCCTCGCCGTCGCCATGCCCTTCATCCACTCCCGGCCGCGGTACTTCGCCCAGATCATGGGCGAGCTCCTCTACTGGATCGGCGAGGACCGGATCCTGTTCTCCAGCGACTACGCGCTGTGGACGCCCAAGTGGCTGGTGGAGTCCTTCGTGGACTTCCAGATCCCCGCCGACCTCACCGAGTACGCGCCCATCTCGGTGGACCAGAAGCGCAAGGTGCTCGGGCTGAACGCCGCGCGTCTGTACGACATCCCGGTGCCCGAGCGCCTGCAGGTCGCCGACGCCGACGCCACCGCCACCGGTCCGCGCGACCCCGACGCGGCCGACAAGAACCTGGCGATGGCCTGATGACGGCGGTCCTGCCCCGACTGTCCGACGCCGCCGTCACCGCGGCACTCGACACCGTCATCGACCCCGAGCTCGACGAGGCGGTGACCGACCTCGGGTTCGTCCGGTCGGTGGTCGTCGAGGGCACGGACGTCGAGGTGCACCTGCGGCTGCCCACGTCGTTCTGCGCCCCCAACTTCGCCTGGCTGATGGTGTCCGACGCCCGGGACGCACTGCTCGCCGTCCCGGGCGTGGGCCGGGTCGTGGTGGAGCTCGACGACCACCACGACTCCGACCTGATCAACGCCGGGCTCGCTGCGGACGCCGGCTACCGGGGCACCTTCGGCCACGAGGCGGAGCTGTCCCTCGACGAGCTGCGGGCCACCTTCCAGCGCAAGGCGCACACCGCCGCGATGGAGCGGGCCCTCACGGAGTGGCTCCGCGCCGACACCTCGCGCACCGAGCAGGCCGTCGGTGCCCTCGTCCTGGCCGACCTGCCGGCCGGGACGTCGACGGACTCGCTGCTGTCCCGCCGGGCCGCCCTCGGGCTGCCCACCGACCCGTCGTCCCCGGTGCTGCTGACCCCCGAGGGCACCCGGCCGGCGCCGGAGACCGTGGCGATGACCCTGCGCAAGGCACGGTCGGTCCGGATCTCCGTCGACGGGAACGCGCACTTCTGCCGCGGCCTGCTCACCACCCGCTACCCGGGTTCGGACGCCGACCAGGTGTTCCGCCCGTCCATCGACTCCGCACTCCCCCTGGAGGTCCTGAGATGAAGGCCGTGCGCGTCACCGGCTACCACCAGCAGCTCGCGATGGCCGAGGTCGACGAGCCAGAGGTGAGCGGTCCGCACGACGTCGTCGTCCGGGTCGGCGGAGCCGGCGTCTGCCGCACCGACCTGCACATCCTCGAGGGCCAGTGGGCCGAGAAGTCCCAGGTGGCGCTCCCGTACACGATCGGCCACGAGAACGCGGGCTGGGTCCACGCGGTCGGCGACGCCGTCACCAACGTGGCCGTCGGGGACGCGGTGATCCTGCACCCGCTGGTCACCTGCGGGCTGTGCCGTGCCTGCCGGTTCGGCGACGACGTGCACTGCGAGGCCAACCGGTTCCCCGGCATCGACAGCGACGGCGGGTACGCCGAGTACATCCTCACCACCGCACGCAGCTGCGTGAAGCTGGACGACTCGCTGGAGCCGGCCGCCGTCGCCGCGCTGGCCGACGCCGGCCTGACCGCCTACCACGCGGCCGCGAAGGCAGCCCGGCGGCTGCGGGCCGGGGACCGCTGCGTGGTCATCGGCGCCGGCGGCCTGGGCCACATCGGCATCCAGGTGATGGCGGCGATCTCCCCGGCCGAGCTGATCGTCGTCGACCGGAACCCCGACGCGGTGGAGCTGGCGCTGGGCATCGGCGCCGACCACGCCGTCGTCGCCGACGGCAGCCAGGTGGAGCAGGTGCTGGAGCTGACCGGCGGCAAGGGCGCCGAGGTGGTCATCGACTTCGTCGGTGAGGGCGGGTCGACGAAGCAGGGCATCGCGATGACCCGGCAGGGCGGGGACTACCTCATCGTCGGGTACGGCGAGAACATCGACGTCCCGACGATCGACCTGATCTCGGCGGAGATCAACATCATCGGCAACCTGGTCGGCAGCTACAACGACCTGGTCGAGCTGATGGCCCTCGCGGCCCAGCAGAAGGTCACCCTGCACACCCAGCGCTACGCGTTGGCGGACTTCCAGCAGGCGATCGACGACCTGGACGCCGGGCGCGTCCGCGGCCGGGCGATCCTCGTCCCCTGACGACGCCCCGGCATGGGATCCCCCGCATACGGCGCGGCGCGTCAGCGGTATGCGGGGGATCCCATGCCACGGCGGGCGGGGCTAGAGGGCGGCGACCCTCGGGGCGACCTCGGTGCCCAGCAGCTCGATGCCCCTGAGCAGGTCGCTGTGGGCCAGGCGCGGGTTGGTCATCTGCAGGCTCAGCCGGTCGACGCCGCCGAGCTGCTCGGCGACCCGCTCGATCTTGGTGGCCACGGTCTGCGGGTCGCCCATGAAGAAGGCGCCGTCGGGGCCGGAGGTGGCGTCGAACTGCGCCCGGCTGGGCTGCCGGAAGCCGCGCTCGCGGCTGATCTTGGTGAACATCTCGTTCCAGCCCGGGTAGATCGTGTCGGCGGCGGCCTCGGTGCTCTCCGCGACGTAGCCGAACACGTGCAGGCCCACCTTGAGCTTCTCGGGGGCGTGCCCGGCCTGGGCACCGGCCCGGCGGTAGAGGTCGACCAGCGGGGCGAACTGGCGGGGCTCGCCGCCGATGATCGCGATCATCAGCGGCAGGCCGAGCAGGCCGGCCCGGGCGAAGGACTCCGGGCTGCCGCCGACGCCGACCCAGATGGGCAGCTGCTCCTGCGCCGGGCGCGGGTAGACCCCCTGGCCACGCAGCGCGGGCCGGTGCTGGCCGGACCAGGTGACCTTCTCGGAGTCACGGATCTGCAGCAGCAGCTCCAGCTTCTCGGTGAACAGCGAGTCGTAGTCGGCCAGGTCCAGGCCGAAGAGCGGGAACGCCTCGGTGAAGGACCCGCGGCCCACGACGAGGTCGGTGCGGCCACCGGAGAGCAGGTCCAGGGTGGCGAACTGCTGGAACACCCGGACCGGGTCCGCGGCCGACAGCACCGTGACGGCACTGCCCAGCCGGATCGCACTCGTCCGGGCCGCGGCGGCGGCCAGGATGATCGCCGGGGCGGAGTCGTAGTACTCGGGCCGGTGGTGCTCACCGATGCCGAAGGAGTACAGCCCGACCTGGTCGGCCAGGGCGATCTCCTCGAGCAGGTCCGACATGCGCTGCGCGGGGCCGATCTCCTGTCCGGTGGACGGGTCGGTGACTGCTGCCACGAAGCTGTCGACGCCGATGTGCACGGTGGACCTCCCAGGTCGATGGGCCACCGGGTGCGGTGGCGGGTGCAGTCTAGTCAAGCGTTCAACTGTCTGCGGTGTTCCCGGGGTCGACGGCGACCATCCGGGTGCGCCAGGGTCCTCGTGTGACGCACGCCGCAACCGACAGCCCCAGCGCCGACACCCGTGCCGTGGTGGACCCGGCCACCTACGAGACCGGTCCCCCGCTGGCCGCCCTGGCCCGGCTGCGCGACCGGCACGCCGTCGTCTGGGTGGACGAGCCGGCGCTGCACGGGCAGCCGGCCGGGCCGGGGTTCTGGCTGGTGCTCCGGCACGCCGACGTCGAGCGCGTGATGAAGGACCCCGCCACCTTCTCCTCCTGGCTGGGCGCCACCCAGGTGCGCGACGCGACCGACCTGCCCTTCGCCCGCCGGATGATGCTCAACACCGACCCGCCCGACCACGCCCGGCTGCGCCGGCTGCTCAACCGCAGCTTCACCCCGCGCGCCGTCGCCGCGCTCACCGCGGCCGTCGAGTCCTCCGCCGCCGGGCTGGTCGACCGGATGCTGGCCGGGCCCGAGGTCGTGGACGTCGCCCGGGACGTGGCTGCCGACCTGCCGCTGCTCACCCTGGCCGAGGTGCTGGGTGTGCCGGCCGAGGACCGGTGGCTGATGTACGACTGGTCCAACCGGGTCATCGGCTGGCAGGACCCGGACTACGCGACGTCGTCGCACTTCGACGGCAGCACCGGCACGGAGCTGGCCCGGGAGGCCCTGCGGCTGCGACCGGAACCCGGCCCGGACGGCCGGATGCCCGACCCGCGCACCGCCGCCGGCATGCCCGACCTCTACGGCTACGCCCGCCTGCTCGCCGAGCACAAGCGCGCCGCCCCCGGGGACGACGTGATGAGCCTGCTGCTGGCCCAGGTCGACGGCGCCGACGGCTCGGTGAGCGACGCCGAGTTCGAGTCGATGTTCTGGCTGTTCGCCGTCGCCGGGAACGAGACCCTGCGCAACGGCCTGCCCGGTGGCCTGATCGCGTTGCTGCAGCACCCCGACGCGATGACCGAGCTCCGCGCGGACCCCTCGCTGCTGCCCGGTGCGGTGGAGGAGATGCTGCGCTGGTGGACCCCGGTCATGGTGTTCCGCCGGACGGCGACCCGGGACGTCGAGCTGGCCGGGCAGCAGGTCGCGGTCGGGGACAAGGTCGTCGTCTCCTTCACCGCGGCCAACCGGGACCCCGCCGTGTTCGCCGACCCGGACGCGTTCGACCTGCGCCGCTCCCCCAACCCGCACCTGACGTTCGGGCACGGCCCGCACTTCTGCCTGGGCGCCCAGCTGGCCCGGGTGCAGATGCGCGCGCTCATCGGCCAGCTGGTCGGGCGGACCCGCACGCTGGAGGCCGCCGGGGAGCCGGTGCTCCTCCGGTCGGCCTTCCAGCGCGGGGTCAAGCGGCTGCCGGTGCGCTGGACCGCCTGAGGGTCAGTCCGCCTCCTCCACCGGTGCCCGTCCCCCGGGCGGCACCAGCCCGCTGGCCACCCCGGCGGCCCGGCGGCGGCTCTCCACGAACTCGACCAGCGCGGGCCCGCGCGGACGCCGTCCGGGCCGGATGTCGCAGGTGGCGACCTTGGACTCCTGGATGTGCACGTTGGGGTCCATCACGACGCCGAACAGGTCGTTGCCGCTGTCACCTGTCGACAGGCCCTGCTCACCCCAGTGGTAGGGCACCCCGATCTGGTGCACCACCTGTCCCCCGCCCATGGTCAGCGGGCGCATCCGCTCGGTGACCAGCACCTTGGCCTCGATCGCCGTCCGGGCGCTGACCAGGGTCGCCCAGCCGCCGTTGGTGAGCTGCCGTTCGGCGGCCAGCTGCGGGGAGACCTCCACGAAGAACTCCGGCTGGAGCTCGGACAGGTAGGGCAGCGTGCGGCTCATCCCGCCCGCGGTGTGGTGCTCGGTGAGCCGGTAGGTGGTGAACACGTAGGGGTAGACCTCGCTGGGCGAGGGGTTCTCCCGGTTCCACGCCGCCCGGATGTGCTCGACCCCCGGGTTGGCCCGGGTGCCGTACAGCGCGTTGCGCACCGGGGACTCGGCCGGCTCGTAGTGGGTGGGCATCGGACCGTCGGCCAGCCCGGACGGCGCGAACAGCCAGGCCTTGCCGTCGTTCTGCATGATGAACGGGTCGGCCCCGCCGATGCCGGCCTGCGCTGTCGCACCCTCCGGCGGCACGTAGTCCGGGCGCTTGCCGACCTCGAAGTCCGGCACGTCGACCCCGGTCCAGCGCTGGTCGTCCTCGTCCCACCACACGTACTTCTTGCGCTCGCTCCACGGCTTGCCGGCGGGGTCCGCCGAGGCCCGGTTGTAGAGCGTCCGCCGGTTCAGCGGCCAGGCCCAGCCCCACTCGGGGGCCACCCAGCTCTGCTCCCGGCCCGAGCGCCGCCGGTCGGCCTGGTTGACCTCGTCGGCGTACACCCCGGTGTAGATCCAGCAGCCGCCCGACGTGCTGCCGTCGCTCTTCATGTCCATGTAGGTCGACAGCGCACGACCGTCGGGCCCGACCCCGTTGATCTCCCGCAGCACGGCCTCGGCCGAGGGCTCGACCAGCGCCCCGTGCGTCGGGTAGTCCCAGGTCAGGTCCAGCAGCGGACGGTCCCGGGGGTCCTCGGAGTCCCGCAGCCGCTGGCGCAGGATGCGGCCCAGGTGGAAGTAGAACCACAGGTCGCTGCGGGCGTCGGCCGGCGGCTCGACCGCCTTGCGCCGCCACTGCAGCAGCCGCTGGGTGTTGGTGAAGGTGCCCTCCTTCTCCACGTGCGTGGCGGCGGGCATGAAGAACACCTCGGTGGCGATGTCCTCGGTGACCAGTTCCCCGGTCTCGATCTCCGGCGCGGTCTTCCAGAAGGTCGCCGACTCGATCATCTGCAGGTCCCGGACGACGAGCCACTCCAGGTTGGCCAGCCCGAGCCGCTGCATCTTGCCGTTGGCGTGGCCGACCGCCGGGTTCTCCCCGACCAGGAAGTAGCCGGGCACCTTGCCCTGGATCATGTCCGCGACCGTCCGGTAGGACCCGTGGTCGCCGGTGATCTTGGGCAGGTGGTCGAAGCAGAAGTCGTTCTCCGCCGTCGCCGCGTCGCCCCACCAGGCCTTGAGCAGGCTCACGGTGTAGGCGCGCATGTTGCCCCAGAACCCGACCGAGCCCTCGCTCTCCGCGCAGAAGTCGTCCAGCGTCGGGTGCGACTCGGCGTGCGGCATCGGGATGTAGCCGGGCAGCAGGTTGTACAGCGTCGGGATGTCGGTGGACCCCTGGATGGAGGCGTGCCCCCGCAGGGCGAGGATGCCGCCGCCGGGACGGCCCGTGTTCCCCAGCAGGGCCTGCAGGATGCCGCAGGTCCGGATGTACTGGACGCCGACCGTGTGGTGGGTCCAGCCCACCGAGTACACCCAGGCCGTCGTCCGCTCCCGGTTGCTGTTCGCCGTCACCGCCCGGGCGACGTCGAGGAACACCTCCGGGGTGATGCCGCAGACGTCGGCCACCATCTCGGGGGTGTAGCGGGCGAAGTGCCGTTTGAGCACCTGGTACACGCAGCGCGGGTGCTGCAGCGTCTCGTCGCGCTGCGGCTTGCCGTGGATGGTCGCGCCGCCGTCGCCGGCGCTCTCGTACTGGTCGGCGCTCTTGACGCCCTGCGAGGCGCCGGACTTCTGCTCCCGGAACGGGTCGCCCGGGCCCTGCTGGCCGGCGGCCGGCGGGCTGTCGTCGACGCCCTCGTACTGCCAGGACGTCTCGTCGTAGTGCCCCGCCTCGGGGTCCCAGCCGGAGAACAGCCCGTCCAGGTCCTCGGTGTCGACGAAGTCCTCCCGCAGGATCGCCGCGGCGTTGGTGTACGCGACGACGTACTCCCGGAAGTCGAGCCCGTTCTCCAGGACGTGGGAGATCAGCCCGCCCAGGAACGCGATGTCGGTGCCCGCGCGCAGCGGGACGTGGGTGTCGGCGACCGCCGACGTCCGGGTGAAGCGCGGGTCGATGTGGATGACCTTGGCGCCCCGCGCCTTGGCCTCCATGACCCACTGGAACCCGACGGGATGGCACTCGGCCATGTTCGAGCCCTCGATGACGATGCAGTCGCTGTTGACCAGGTCCTGCTGGAAGTTCGTGGCCCCACCGCGGCCGTACGTGGCACCCAGACCGGGCACCGTGGCGGAGTGCTATATGCGCGCCTGGTTCTCGATCTGCACAGCGCCCAGCGCGCTGTACAGCTTCTTCATCAGGTAGTTCTCCTCGTTGTCCAGCGTCGCGCCGCCCAACGAGGCCAGGCCCATCGTGCGGTGCACGCGCTTGCCGCCGTCGGTGTCCTGCCAGCCCTTGGCCCGGGCGTCGAGCACCCGGTCGGCGATCATCTCCATCGCCGTGTCCAGGGGCAGGTCCTCCCACTCGGTGCCGTGCGGACGCCGGTACCTCACCGTCGTCACCCGGCTCGGGGAGGTCACGAGAGACTTGCTCGCGCTGCCCTTGGGGCACAGCCGGCCACGGCTGATCGGCGAGTCCGGGTCGCCCTCGATCTGCACGACCTGCTCGTCCTCGACGAACACCCGCTGGCCGCAGCCCACCGCGCAGTACGGGCAGACGGACTTCACCACCCGGTCGGCGGTCGCCGTCCGGGAGGTGACGTGCTCGGTCTTCTGCGACCGCGCCGCGTGGCCGCGGCCCAGCGGGTCGGTGCCGGTGAGCTGGCGGTAGACCGGCCAGGAGTCCAGCCAGGTGCGGACGCCGCGGCGCTCCGGGGTGGCGGTCACCGGGGCGGGCGGTGGGTGGGGAGGGGCACGACGGACCTCGCGAGGTGGGACGACGCGAGGGCCTCGGCTCGGCCCACCCCGAGGATGCACCGCCCGGTGCGGGGGCGGCAACCCGGGTCCCGGGGTGCCTGGCCGCACAACCGCGTTTACGGTCGGAGGGCCGCGCCCGGCCCAGCCCCGGCCACGAACGACCCCGCGCGGTGCCACGGAGAGAGCACATGCCCGGGACGTCCGGTGCCCGCACCGACCCGTTCGCCCCGCCGCCGGACACCCCGTGGTCCCGGGTGGTCGCCCGCGCCCGCGCCGTCGCCGGCCCCGGTGTCACGACGGTCGGCGGCCCCGTCGACGTCGTCCGCGGTCTGGTGACCGACTCCCGCGCCGTGCGCCCCGGCAGCCTGCTGGCCTGCGTGCGCGGGGGCCGGTTCGACGGCCACCGGTACGCGGCCCAGGCGGTCGCCGCCGGCGCGGTGGCGCTGGTCGTCGACCGGCCCGACCAGCTCCCGCCCGACCTGGGCGTGCCGCTGCTGGTGGTGCCCGCGGTGCGCCCCCTCCTGGGGCCGCTGGGCGCCCTGGTGGCCGGCGACCCGGCCCGGTCACTGCGGCTGGCCGCGGTCACCGGCAGCAACGGCAAGACGACGACGTCGACGCTGCTGCAGGCCGTGCTGGACCGGGCCGACGGACCGTGCGGACTGGTCTCCACGGTGGGCGCCTCCCTGGGGCAGCGCCGCCGGTCGACGGCGCTCACCACCCCGGAGGCCCCCGAGCTGCACCGACTGCTGCGCTGGATGGTCGACCAGGGCGCGACCGGGGCGGTCGTGGAGGCCTCGTCCATCGCGCTGGACGTGGGCCGCCTCGACGCCCTCGCGGTCGACGTCGCGGTGTTCACCGGGTTCGAGGAGGACCACCTGGACCACCACGGCACCCTCGAGCAGTACTGGGCCGCCAAGGCCGCGCTGTTCGCCCCCGACCGGGCCGCTGCGGGTGTGGTGGTGACCGACGACCCGTGGGGACGGCGGCTGGCCGACCAGGCCCGCATCCCGGTGACCCGGGTGGGTTCGGACGCCGACTGCGACGTCCGGGTGCTGGAGTGGCGCACCGGCGAGGGCGGCACGGAGGTGCTGCTGGCCGCCGACGGACAGACGCACCGGGTGCGGTCGGCGGTGCTCGGCCGGGTGCACGTGGGCAACCTGGCGGCGGCCTGGACCGCCGCCCGGGTGCTGGGGGTCGACGCCGCGGACGCGGCCGCCGGGTTGGCCCGCGCCGTCCCGCCGCCGGGGCGCAACACCCTGGTGGGCGCACCCGGCGGGCCGACCGTGCTGGTCGACTACGCGCACACCCCGGCCGCCCTGGCCGCCGCGGTGCAGACCGCCCGCGACCTGCGCCCGGACGGCGAGGTGCACCTGGTGCTGGGCGCCCGCGGTGCCCGTGACCGCTACAAGCGCCAGGGCCTGGGCGTCTCCGCGCGCGCCGCCGACCACGTGTGGCTGACCAACGAGGGCAGCCACGGGGAGGACCCGGCGGCCATCGTCGACGAGCTGCGGGTCGGTCTGATCGGCACCCGGGCGCACGTCCGGACCGAGATGGACCGGCGGGCCGCCATCACCGGCGCGGTCACCGCGGCCGGCCCGCAGGACGTCGTCCTGGTCGTCGGGCGGGGGCACGAGACGCTGCTGCAGGACGCCCCGGGTGCGCTGGACGCGGGACTGGCGGTGCCCTTCTCCGACGTCGAGGTGGCCGGCGAGGCGCTGGCCGGCCGGACCGCGGAGCCGCTGGCCTGCTGAACGCCGCAGGGGCGCTCCCCGTGGTCCGGAGAGCGCCCCTGCGTGTGGCGGTGCTGGTCGTGCTGGTCGGTCAGCTGGTGGCGACCGTGAGGGTCGCGATGCCGATGACCAGGTTGGCCGGGATCGCGGTGACGCCGAACGTGGTGTTCAGCAGGTCGGCGGCCTCGGCGGACAGCTCGACGGTGGTGCCGCTCAGCACGGCGTTGCCCTCGGCGTCCATGGAGACGGGCTCCAGGGTGGTGCCGTTGAGGTCGAAGAGCGGGGCGGAGGGCACGGCGAGCTCGCCGTTGACGCTCACGTCGCCGAACAGGCGGGCGGGCTTGCCCGGGTCGATGGTGAAGTTGCTCAGCTCGACGGTGGTGGCACCGGCGGTCAGCGACAGGCCCGAGCCCTGGTGGAAGAGCACGCCCTGGACGAAGGGCCGGTAGCCGGAGTCCTTGTCGTAGAGGGTCACGGTGCCGCCGGTGATCGGGAAGTCCACGGCGCCGTCGGCCAGCGTCGCGGTGCCGGTGACGCCGGGGGTGACGCCGAGGCCGGCGAGGGCGTCCAGGAAGCCCTGGTCCAGCGCGACGGAGGTGTCGCCCCCGGAGACGGCCGGGACGACGGCGGCGGGCTCGGGGTTGGTCACGGTGCTGGAGGTCGACGAGCTGGACGCGGCGGCGGTGTCGCTGCCGGAGTCGGTGCTGCAGGCGGCCATGCCGAACGCGGCGCTCAGGGCGATGGCGGCGGCGACGGTGCGCTTGGCGACGAGGTGCTTGGTGTTCACGGTCACTCCCAGGATCGAGGCGTCCCCGGTGTGAGGACAGTGGGCCTTCGCCGCCGACGGCACTCCCGGATGCGTGGGGAAGCGAACACATCCATCCGGGTGACTCGCGACGAACGTGCAGCTCACGGGCCCGTCGCTGGGCCGGCGCACAGCCGGCGCACGGGTCCCGTCGGTCGCGGTCGTGAGCCGGACTCACCGTCCCTCCACGCGCTGTTCACCTGATCGGCGTCCCGGTGCCGCCCGGCCCTCGCCGCGAACGCGGAGGGTCGGGTGGCTCACCACGCATGCGACCCGGGAGGAACCCCGAGATGGCGCACGACCACGCACACCCGCACGACCACACCCACGACCACACCCACGACCACGCACACCCGCACGGGGCCGACGGGCACACCCACGAGACCACCGCACTCGCCGGCTCCTGGCGTGACCCCGAGGTCGGCGACCGGCTGTCGGTCTCCCGCCGCTCCTTCCTCGCCGGCAGCGCGCTGGTCGCCGGTGCGGCCGCCGGGCTGGCCGGCGCGGCCGGCGGGTGGGGCCAGGGCGTCGCCGCGGCGGCACCGGGCAGCCGGACGCCGACCAACCCGTGGAGCGGCAACAACCGGTTCTTCGCCGGTGACCACCACATCCACACCCAGTACTCCCCCGACGCGCAGTACACCGTCGAGACCCAGGTGGCCAAGGCGCGGGAGTACGGCCTGTCCTGGGTGGTCATCACCGACCACGGCAGCGTCGCGCACCAGAAGTTCTCCATCGACCAGGTGACGCCCAACATCGAGGCGTCCCGGGCGGCCTACCGCGACATGCTCGTCTACCAGGGCCTGGAGTGGAACATCCCCGGCGCCGAGCACGCCACGGTCTTCCTGCCCCCGGGCCGGAACACCGTGGACATCCTGCGGGCCTTCGAGGCCGCCTACGACGGCGGCGTGCTGGCCAGCACCGGCGTCATCCCCGGCGCCACCTCGGCGCTGGGCGAGCCCTACGCCCTGGACGCGCTGCGCTACCTGGACCAGCAGGTCACCGGCGGCCGCACCGAGATCGCGCTGATGTTCGCCAACCACCCCTCGCGCAACGGCATCGACAGCCCGCACGAGCTGCGCAACTGGCGCGACGCGGCCCCGCGGGTCGCCGTCGGCATGGAGGGCGCCCCCGGCCACCAGGCCGCCGCGATCCCGCTGCCGGCCGGCCCGGGGTCCGGGCGCGGCTACTACGACCGCGGCCCCGGCACGAACAGCTTCCCCGGCTACCTGCCCACCGCGGCCGAGAACCCGTACCGCACCTACGGCGGGTTCGACTGGATGACCGCCAAGGTCGGCGGCGTCTGGGACTCCCTGCTCGCCGAGGGCCTGCCCTGGTTCGTCACCGCCACCTCCGACTCCCACCAGGTGTGGCGGGACACCTTCGTCCAGGGCAGTCAGGACTACGCCACCACCGGCAGCAAGGGCGCCCCGGTCGACACCGGGCAGCCGATCACCACCTACGGCGACTTCTGGCCAGGCCAGTACTCCTCCACCCTGGTGGCCGCGCAGTCCAAGGCCTACGTGGACGTCATGCGCGGCCTGCAGTCCGGCCAGGTCGTGGCCGTGCACGGCCGCCTCATCGACGGCCTGGACGTGCGCGTGCGGGCCTTCCGCGGTGAGGGCGACCGGCGTGGGGTCACCCTGGGCGGGCGCACCTGGATCGCCCGCGGCGGCGACGTGAAGCTCGACGTCACCATCGACCTGCCGGCCGGCCCCAACTCCGCCGGCCAGGTGCCCCGGCTGGCCAAGGTCGACCTGATCAGCGGCCCCGTCACCGGACCGGTCGGTGACCGGGACACCCTGGCGGCCCCGCGGACGACGGTCGTGAAGACCTTCGACGTGTCCTCCTCCGCGGGGGGACGCCGGGTCCGGCTGGACCACACGTTCACCAACGTGCAGGAGTCGTTCTACCTGCGCCTGCGCGGCAGCGACGGCAACCAGCTCGACGCCCTGGGCAACCCGCAGATCGACGTCGTCGGCAACGAGGACCCCTTCGCCGACCTGTGGTTCTACGCGAACCCGGTCTTCGTCGACGTGGTCTGAGCCGTCCCCGCCGACACCGGCGGGTGGTGGGTGGGCGTCCCGGCCGCGGCACAGGCCGTGGACGTCCACCTGCTGGCCGCCCTGGACGACGCGCTGTCCGGAACCGGCCGGACGGTCGACTGGGTGCTGACCCACGTCGACCGCTCGGGCCCCGACCCGCGGGTGACCGCCAGCTGGCAGGTGTCCCCGGGCCCCGACGACGGGACCCTGCCGCACCGTTGGGCGCTGGCCCTGGGCGGGGCGGTGCTGCCCACCGACGCCGTCCCCCAGGAGGGCCGGGTCGTCCGGTTCCCCGGTGGGGACGACGTCCCGGTGCGGGTGACCGTCGCCGACCTGGTCGCCGGCACCGCCATCGACCGGGTCGTCGGCATCGGCTCCCCCGCACTCCCCGGGGACGTCGTCGACAGCGTCGACGGCCACCTGCGACCGGTACGCCACCCCGACGGTGTCGAGCTGCTCGTCGACCCGGCCGGACCGGGCACCTGGCGCCCGGTCGAGATCAGCACCCCGCACGAGTGCTGCGGCGGCCACTGAGCCACGGCCCCACCGCCCGACACGGCCGCCCGACACCACCGCCCGGCACGACCCCGCGCCACCCCCGCGCCACCCCCGCGCCACCCCTGCGCCACCCCCCGAGACGAGGAACCCCGTGGTCACCCAGACACCGCTGTCCCGCCGCTCCGTCCTGCAGGGCGGCGCCGTCGGCGCCGCCGCGCTGGCCTTCGGCGCGCTCACCACCGAGCAGGCCCGGGCCGCCGTCGCCGAGTCCGCCCGCGCCGGCGTCTTCGGCTTCGGCGTCGCCTCCGGGGACCCCACCGCCACCGAGGTGCTGCTGTGGACCCGGGTCACGCCCAGCCGGCCCGCACTGCCGGGCAGCGGTCGCGGCCCGGGCAGCCGGGTCGACTGGGAGATCGCCGCGGACGAGGGCTTCCGCCGCGTCGTCCGCCGCGGATCGCTGCGCACCGACGCCGACCGCGACCACACGGTCAAGGTGGTCGTCGGCGGGCTCACCCCCTACACCCGCTACTGGTACCGGTTCACCTCCCGCGGGGAGACCTCCCCCGTCGGCCGGACCCAGACCTCACCCGACGAGCCCGGCCGCACCCACGCGCTGCGGCTGGCCTTCGTGTCCTGCTCGAACTACACCGGCGGCTTCTTCACCGCCTACCGCGGGCTGGCCGCCCGCGACGACCTGGACGCCGTGCTGCACCTGGGCGACTACCTCTACGAGTACGGCAACGACGAGGACCGCTACGGCCCGGCGTCGCTGGCCGGCACCCGGGACCACGAACCGGCCACCGAGATGGTCACCCTGGCCGACTACCGGCTGCGTCACGCGCTCTACAAGACCGACCCCGACCTGCAGGCCGCCCACCAGCGGCACCCGTGGATCACCGTCTTCGACGACCACGAGATCACCAACGACGCCTACGACACCGGCGCGGAGAACCACGAGCAGCAGGACGACCCGGACACCGGCTACACCGGACCCGGCGAGCCCGCCGGCACCCGCGCCGAGGGCGACTTCCTGGCCCGCCGCGCCGCCGCCTTCCAGGCCTACCTGGAGTGGATGCCGATCCGGGAGCCCGGCTGGCAGCCCGCCCCCCACCGGGGCACCCAGTTCTTCCGCCGCTTCTCCTTCGGCGACCTGGCCGACCTGTCGGTCGTCGAGACCCGGCAGAACCGCAGCCAGCAGGTGCCCGCCACCGTCGGCGGGCAGCTCAACCCCGCCCTCACCGACCCCGCCCGGCACCTGCCCGAGCCCGAGCAGCTGACCTGGCTCACCGACGGGATCACCGGCAGCCGCAAGACCTGGCACCTGGTCGGCAACCAGACGGTGCTCACCCGGGTGCTGGCCCTGCCCCGCGCCGGGGTGCTCGGCGGCCAGGTGTTCAACGCCGACCAGTGGGACGGCTACCAGGCCGACCAGGCCGCGCTGGTCGCCGCGATGGGCCGGGCCACCACCGACCCCGTCGTCCTCACCGGGGACATCCACTCCTCGTGGGCCAACGACCTCCCGGCCGGCTTCGACGCCGCCGCCTACCGCACCGCGCGGCGGTCGGTCGGCGTCGAGTTCGTCTGCCCGTCGGTCACCAGCAACGGGTTCAAGGAGTCCCTCGGCGGCTCGGCGGCCGCGGCCCAGTCCGCCACCGCCGCCTTCCAGGGCGTGAACCCGTGGATCCGGTACCTGGAGGGCATCGGTCACGGGTTCGCCGTCATCGACGTGACGCCGGACCGGGTGCAGACCGACTTCTGGTTCATCCGCTCCGGCGGCGACAAGGGCCTGGCCGTCGACCCGCGACTGGACCCGCAGGCCACCGTGGGCTTCGAGTCGGCCTGGCAGTCGGTGCGCGGCACCCGCGTGGTGTCCGGCCCGGTCGGCCAGCTCGGGCCACGCTCGGACCGGCCCCGGGGAGCGTGAACCCGGTGACCGCGGGCCGGGGCCCCGTGCCGCCCCGGCCCGCGCTCACCAGCTCGGTGCCGCCGCCCCGGCCGGCGCAGGCCGGCCCCCCGCCGACACCGGTCCGGCTGGCCGCGGTCGCCTGGGCGGCCGGGGCGCTGGCCGGGCTGGTCGCCCTCGTGGTGACGGCGCGCGACCTGGACGCCTCACGGGCCCGGCTGGCCGCCGTCGCCGCCGAGCAGGACCCGGAGGCGACCGCGGCGGTGCTCCGCTCGGGCGTGGCGACCACGCTGCTGCTGCCGGTGGGGACCGTGCTCGTCGCGCTCCTGGCCGGCACCGCCTGCCTCGCCCTGCTGCTGCGCCGCCGCGCCTGGTCCCGGTGGGTGCTCGGGGTGCTCTCCGGCGTCGCCGGCGCCTCCGCCGTCGTGGCCGCCGACGTCGTCCGGGGTGGACCGCCACTGGACGAGGTCGGCTTCCTGGCCTGCGCGACGGCGATGGTCGCGGTGCTGGTTGCCGTCGTCCTCCGGTCCGTCGGGCGGTGGCTGGACGTCGGCCGCTGAGCCCGCGGACAGCCGGCCCAGGACGGCGGCACACAGCTCGGGCAGGCCGCTGCGGCGGGCCAGCTCGGCACCCAGCCCGGCGACGTCGCCCACTCCCTCCCGGACCAGGCTGGCCCCCAGCCGGACGCCGACGACCCCCAGCCGTCCCACGAGCTCCCGCCCGTCGGTGCCCGGCTGCCCGGCCAGTCGGGCCCCGAGCGCGCCGGGCCGCAGCAGCAGCTCCTCCACCTCTCCCGGGCCGGCCGCGGCGAGCAGCCGCAGCGCCACCAGGTCGTCGGGGACCAGGGTCGCCGGTGCGGCGGCCAACAGCCCCGCGACGGGGACGACGACCACCGGGGTGCCCGCGAGTGCCGGGTGCTGCGCCCAGCGGTGCGCCACCCGCGCCGCGGCCACCATCGCCCCGGCCCGGCCGCCGGCCGTCTCGTCGGCCCGGGAGAGCACCAGCACCGGCGCGGTCGCCGCCAGCGCCGCCGCGTCCAGCCGGCGGGCGAGGTGCACGCGCAGCCCGGCGTCGGGGGCCTGGGGCACGGCGGGCAGCGCGTGCGCCAGCGCGCCGGCCAGCGTGCGGCGCCCGCTCGCCGGGGCCCCGGTGACCAGCACCCCCGCGCTCACGCGACGCCCCGCACGACACCGGTCGGCCCGCCGCCCGCCGGGAGCGCGGCGACCGCACGTTCCAGGGTGGCGACCTGCTCGAGCCGGCGGCGCAGCGCGCGGACCTCGCGGTCCCGGTCGGCCGTCTGCCGCCGGTTCGCCTCCTGGGCGGTGCGCAGCTCCAGGGTCGCCGCCCGCTGCAGGGCGTCCACGTGCCCGGCGACGACGTCGCGCAGGGTCCGCTGCACCGCCCGCAGCTCGTCGCGCAGGTGCTTGCCGACCTGGAACCCGACCTCGTCCAGGTGCCGGCGGACCACGCCCTTGGCCTCGCCCCGCCGGCGGGTCAGCCGCTGGGCCGCGTCGTCCCGGTAGGCCTTGCCGCCGATGAGCAACCCGGCCCCGACCGACACCGGGTTGACCAGCGGCAGCCCGGCCAGGCTGGTGACCAGCCCGATCATCAGGATCCCGCTGTAGCTGCCGCGCATGCCGACGAGCACCTTCTGCAGCGCGGTGAGCCGGCCGCGGTCCACCACCGCGACGTCCGCCAGGCCCGCCAGCAGTCCACGCGCGTCACCGACCCGGGCCCCGGGGGCGGCGCCGACCTCGGTGCCGGCGACGTCGCGCAGGTCGGCCTCGACCAGGGCCAGCACCTCCCCGGTCAGCCAGTCGACCCGGTCGGCGGCCCACCGCGCGTTGACGGTGACCGCCTCGGCCACCCGGGCGTGCAGCCAGCCGTCGACCGCCGGCCACATGGCACCCGGGTCGTGGGCGTCCAGCGCCTCGTCGGCGTCCCGGGTGACCGCCCGCAACCGGTCCCGCAGGTCGTGCTCCAGGTCGGCGACCAGGTCGGTCGTGCCGTCCCCCAGCACCTGCTGCCAGCGCGAGGCCTGCCGGCGCAGCCGGTCCACCCGGTCCCGGACGTCGTCCAGGCCCAGGGCGGCCACCGCCACGGCCGCCGGGTCCTGCAGCTCCGCCAGCCGGGCGGCGCCGTGCGCCCGCAACACCGCGGCGGCCGCGACCAGGGCGGCCCGGGTCGGCCCGGCCGCTCCCCCCGGGACCGCCGACAGCGCCGGGGGGACGGCGGCGACCAGGTCCGGCACCCCGGACTCGGCCAGCAGCCCGGGCTCGGCCCGGCGCACCGCCTCGTCGGCCAGCCGGGCACACACCCCGCGCACCGGACCGTCGACGCCCAGCCGGGCCAGCTCGGCGCGCAGCCCGCGGACCCGGTCGGACCAGGCGGGGTGCAGGTCGATCCGGCTGAGCACCGGGTGCACCGGCACGTCGGCGTCCACGGCGGCGCGGACGACGTCGGCCACCTCGGGCAGCAGGGGGGCACCCGCATCCAGCACCAGCCAGACGACGTCGGCGCCCGAGACCGCGGCCCGCGCGCGGGACCCCTCGGGGTCGCCCGGCCCGCCCACGCCGGGTGTGTCCACCAGCTCCAGGGTGTCCAGCACCCGGCGGGGCAGCTGGACCTCGACGGACACCCGCCCGGGCGCCGCGTGGTCGGCCACCGCGGCGGGCAGCCCGCGCACCGGCAGCTGTCGTCGCAGCGGCTCGCCGTCGCCGGCCGGTGTCTCCACCAGCTCGGCGCACACGACCGGGCCGCCGCGCACCACCCACGGCACGGTCGTGCCGCCGTCGTCGCCGACCGGGCACACCGGGGCGCCGACGACGGCGTCCACCAGGCTGCTGGTGCCCTCGCCGGGAGCGCCGACGAGCACCACCCGGCGGACGTCGGAGGTCAGCCGCCGGCGGGCGCGGGCCAGCGCGGCGACGACGTCGGGGACGTCGGCCGCCGCCGCGGCAGCCGCGAGCCGGTCCAGGACCTCGAGCGTGGAGATGGGGTCCCTCCTGGGGGGAGCCGGCCGTGGGCCCCGGTCGGCGTCCGACCGGGGCCCACGGGTGTGCGGGTGGAGCGGGGTGCGGCGGGGCCCGGGCGGGCTCCGCCGCGACCGGTCAGACGGTGGCGTCCTCGGAGACCGAGTTGTCGCTGTTGTCGGAGAAGTCGTTGCCGTCGAAGGACTCGTCCACCGAGTTGTCGGAGAAGTCGTTGCCGCCGAACGAGTCGTTGACCGAGTTGTCGGAGTTGTCCGAGGAGTCCACCGAGTTGTCGCTGGCGTCGGTCCACACCGAGTTGTCCGAGGAGTCCACGGAGTTGTCGCTGCTGTCAGAGTTGTCGACGACGGAGTTGTCGCTGTTGTCGGAGGAGTCGACCGAGTTGTCGCTGTTGTCGACCGAGTTGTCGGAGTTGTCGCTGTTGTCCGACGAGTCCACGGAGTTGTCGCTGTTGTCGACCGAGTTGTCGGAGTTGTCGCTGTTGTCCGACGAGTCGACCGAGTTGTCGCTGTTGTCGACCGAGTTGTCGGAGTTGTCGCTGTTGTCCGAGGAGTCGACCGAGTTGTCGCTGTTGTCGGAGTTGTCGACGACCGAGTTGTCGCTGTTGTCCGAGGAGTCCACGGAGTTGTCGCTGTTGTCCGAGTTGTCGCTGTTGTCGGACAGGTCGTTGCCGTTGAAGGAGTCCCGGACCGTCGTGGAGGAGTCCACCGAGTTGTCGCTGTTGTCGGAGTTGTCGACGACCGAGTTGTCGCTGTTGTCGGAGGCGTCGACCGAGCTGTCGTTGCCCGACGCGATGTCGCCGACGGTCACCGTGGTGACGCTGTTGTCCGAGGAGTCCCGGCCGTCGCGGGTCGAGGACCCGGCGCCGACGGCGTTGCTGTCGCCGATCACGTTGCTGGTGCCGATGACCTGGTAGGCGTCGCCCTCGGCCCACACGTCGTGCGAGTAGTCGTTGTGCACGCTGGCATCGGTGTAGCTGTAGGTCGCCTGCAGGACCTGCAGCTGCTCGACGGCCGACGTCGGCTCGGCGCCGGTGGCGGTCGCGGTGGCGGCCGGGGCGGCGGTGGCGGCCGCGTGGTCGGCGGTCCGGCCGGCGGCCGAGTGGACCGGGGCGGCCCCGGCGGCGGCCAGCGCGGGCACGTGCTCGGCGACGGCCGGCTCGAGGGCGGCCACGTCGGCGGCGTCGACGTCGGACAGGCCGGCGTCGGCCAGCGCCCGGTCGGGGTCCTCGGCGAAGGCGCGGGCCGCGGCCGGGTCGCGCAGGAGGTCGAGGATGAAGGTCAGCAGCGAGCTGGCGATGTCGGACACGTCGGGGAGCTCCTCGGGTCGTCGTGGCGGGGGGTGGCCCCGCTCTCCCGGCCACTGTCCGTCGCACCCTCACGGAGGGTCACCCGGTCCGGTCCCCCTCTCCCGGCGCCACCGGAGGGGGATCGTGCGGGGACGCCCCACCGCTGCCGGGCCCGTGGGCCCGAGGCTTCACCGGGCGGCTCCCGGCCGTTCACCCGGAGACGCCGACGTGGACGGCAGCCCCTCCTACCGTCCACCTCGCGGACCACCGTGGCCCGCCCGGACGAGGAGGTCGGCCACCCGTGCGTGCGTTGAGCCTGGCCACCACCACGGCCCGGCCCTTCGTCGCCGGGGACGAGGCCGGGCAGCTGCTGGCCGACGCCGCCGCCGACCGGCTCCCCCGGGTGGTCGTCGTCAGCGGCGCCGGAGGCACCGGGAAGAGCTGGTTGCTGGGCCGGGTCGCCGAGGCCCTGCGGGCCCGTGGCCAGGTCGTCGTCGGGCCCGGGGAGGAGCCCCGACCGGCCCGGACGGCCCGGACGGCCCGGACGCCGTTGACCGTCCTGCTCGACGACGCGCACCGGCTCACCACCGACGACGCTGCGTCGCTGCGCCGTCAGCTGCGCCGGCCGGCCGGCCGGGTGCTGCTGGCGGCCCGCCCGGCACCGTCGGCACCGGCCTGGTGGGACCTGCTGGCCGACCTGCCCCGGGACCGGGCGGTGGTGCACCGCACCCACCTGGACGAGGCGGACGTCGCCCGCTGGGTGCACCACTCCGGCCCCGACGACGTCGACCCGGCCGCCCTCGCGGCGCGGACCGGCGGGCTGCCGGTGCTCGTGGGCGCCTCGCTGGGCCGCAGCCCGGCCGGCGACCGGGCGGTCCGGGCCTGGGCCGCGGCGGAGCTGGCGACGCTGCCCCGGCCCGCCACCGCCGTGCTGGCCCTGGTCGGCGACGGGGTGCCCTGGGAGGAGGACCTGCTCGCCGAGGTGCTCGCCACCCCGCTGGGCGACGTCGTCGCTGCCTGCTG
Source organism: Klenkia sp. AC732 (assembly GCF_979256525.1). Taxonomy (NCBI): domain Bacteria; kingdom Bacillati; phylum Actinomycetota; class Actinomycetes; order Geodermatophilales; family Geodermatophilaceae; genus Klenkia; species Klenkia sp. AC732. Next base: position 50,550 of record NZ_CEEDOS010000024.1, read on the forward strand.
GGCCTCCGGGTTGGTCCGCCCCGACGGCACGCTCCTCCCGGTCGCCCTGACCACCGTGGCGGCCACGCTGCCCGCCGCCCGGACCCACGGCTGGCGGCGGCGGGCACTGTCCCTGCTGCACGAGCAGGGGCGTGTCCCGCCGGCCCTGGCCCGGGCGGTGGCCGCCCGGGGGGCGGATCCGTCTGCCGCTGCCGCGCTGGCCGACCTGGCGCGGGCGCGGGTGCAGGTCGATCCCGGCGCGGCATCGGACCTGCTGGACGAGGCCGTGGCCGCAGGTGCCCCGGCGTCGTCGCTGGCAGGTCTCCGCGCCCGGGCCGCCGCCGGCGACGGGCGGGTGGACCTCGCGCTCGCCGCGGTCCGGGAACACCCCGACGGCCAGCTCGCCGCGACCCTGCTGGCGGCGGCCGGCGAGCACCGGGCCGCGGCCCGCGCCGTCCCGGGCAGCGGCGCGGCGGCCCTCCTCGGGGCTCTCACGGGACGCACCGGGGACGTCGGGCCCGACCCGGACGACACGCAGGCGAGGACGGCGGCCGCACTGCTGGCCACGACCTGCCCGATGGCCGGCGACGACGTCACCGAGCAGGCCCTGACCTCCCTCACCCGGGCCCAGGCGCTGGCACCGGGCGGCCCCGCGGCGCTGCTGGTGGACAGCCCGGCCGCGGTGGGCGCCGTCCTGGCGCTGCACACCGGCGACCCGGGGACGGCGCGACAGCTGCTCACCCGGGCACTCGCCACGGCCACCGGCGGCCCGCTGCTGACCGCCCGGCACCGGCTGCTGCTGGGGTGGTCGGCGCTGCGGTCCGACGACCCGGCCACCGCGCACGACCACCTCCGTGCCGTCGAGCCGGGACCCGGCCGGCGACTCACCGCACGGGACGAGCTGTGGGCCGCCGCCCTGTCCCTGGTGCTGCGCCTGCGCACCGCCCAGGAGTCGTCCGCCGAGGGCTGGGAGCGGGTCCGGGACGCCGTCCGGGCGCACCCGGTCGACCTGCTCGGCCTGCCGGTGCTGGCCGAGCTGCAGGTGGCCACGGCGACGTCGGCGGAGGTCCACGACGGGGCCGCGACGGCGGTGCGGGTGGCCGTCGCCGAGGGCTCGGCGTTGCTGGCCGGGCTGGGCGACCCGGCACCCTGGTCCGCGGGCTGGCACTGGGCGGCCGTCCGGGCCGCCTCCACGGGCGCGGCAGCCGGCGAGGCGTCGGCGGGGCTGGACCGGGCCGGTCGGCACGGCTCCCGGGCCCGGGAGCTGGCCGCGCTGGGCCGGGTGTGGGCCGACGTGCTGACCGGCACCGCGGAGCCGGCCACGGTGACCGCCTCGGTGTCCCGCCTGGTGCGGCTGGGGCTGACCGCCGAGTCCCGGGACCTGGCCGGCCGGGCCGCCCTCCGCACCGGACCGGGGCGGGACCGCACCGAGCTGCTCCGGCGCGCCCGGGAGGCCGCCCCGGCACCCGGCGCCCGGCTCAGCGGCCGGGAGGTGGAGGTCGCCCGCCTGCTGCTGGCCGGCCGCACGCACGCCCAGATCGGCGCCCGGCTCTTCCTGTCCCCCCGCACCGTCGAGCACCACGTCGCCCGGATGCGCCGGCGGCTGGGCGCCGGCGGCCGCGCGGACCTGCTCGACCGGCTGAGCCGGGAGCTCGACGCCGGTCCGTGAGGCCGGAGGGCGGAGGGCCGGCCGGCTCAGGCCGCCGTCGTCCCGGCCCCGCGGAGCGCGAGCGTGCGCAGCACCAGGGCCGCCGGGTCGGGGTGGTGCACCCGGGTCCGGGGCCGGCGCGCGGCGCCGGCGAGCGCGGCGGCGAGCTCCGTCCGGGTGCGGGCCCACGGCGCCAGCCCTGCGTCGTGCAGCACCGCGGCGTTGATCCGGCCGTGACCGGGCACCGGGCGGTGCGTGACCACCGGCAGCCCCGCGACCAGGGCCTCGGTGCAGGACATCCCGCCGGCGTTGTGCACCAGCACGTCGGCGACCGCCATCAGGTCCGGGACGTCGTCCCGCCACCCCAGGGCGACCGCCCCCGGCACCCGGGCCACCCGGTCGAGGAGTCCCGGGTTCCGGCCGCACAGCACCACCGGGGTGGCACCGACGGCGAGCAGGTCGACCACCGTGGGGACCGGGTCGCCCAGACCCAGCGACCCGGCCACCACCAGCGCGAGCGGGCGGCCGGGGCCGGCGTCCAGGCCGAGCGCCGTCCGCAACCGGCGCTGCCGCTCAGGGGGCACCGGCCGGTCGAACCGGGGCGACACCAGCGGCCCGGCCACCGTCATCGGGGCGCCGTAGGCGGTCCGCCCGTGCTCCGCGGTCGCGGCCGACACCGTCAGGTGCGCCGCGACGGCCGGGTGCAGCCAGCTGCGGTGCACCGCGGGGTCGGTCAGGTAGGTCAGCACCGGTGCCGCGAGCCGCCCGGTGGCCCGCAACCCGCCCAGCGTCTGGGAGGCGACCGGGTAGGTCGACACGACCAGGGCCGGCCGCAGGTCCGCACACCACGCGGCGACCCCGGCGGACGCCGACGTGGCGACCCGCTGGACGGCGCCCCACAGCAGGCCCTCGTGCTCCAGCCTGCGGACCAGCAGCTCGAACGCGGCCGGGGCCCGGTCGACGCAGGGCCCGTACCCGCTGCCCAGCAGGCGACGGGCCGGACCGGGCAGCACCGTCAGCAGGTCGCGGACCCACACCGGCACACCGGCCGCCCGCAGGCGTACGGCCAGCTCGGCCGCAGCGGCGTCGTGCCCGGCGCCCACGCCGGCCGACACGACCAGCACGCCGGCCCGGCCACCTCCCCCGGTGGGCCTCCGGACCGGCCGTCCCGCCTGCCACGCCAGGTGCATGCCCGTCCCCTCGGTCGCCGACCCCGCACGCCCCGACCCTCCGCGCCGCCGGGGACCGGCCGGGGCTCCCGCCACGACCGCACGACGAACTCGGGGTGTACGACCGCGGATGCCCGCGGCGGCCCATCGGGCCCGCGGGCGGCGCACCGGGTCGACACACCGGTCGCCGCCTGCTGTTGACCCGGACCTCACCCCGACGACACCGGGCCCGGGGACGCTCGGTGGCACCCCAGCCGAGGAGCCCGCCGTGCAGGACAGCACCGCCCGCGCCGTCGCCTACATCGCCGGCCGGCTGACCACCGGCCGCCCGGCGTCCTCGGTGCTCGACCACCGGTCCGCCCACCGCGCCGCCTTCTCCGGCGACGTCACCGCGCAGCGGGTCTTCGTGCACGACACCGACGAGGACGTGCTGGTCACCGGCCAGGCCGGCACCGACGCCACCTGGTGGCTGCTGCACCAGGGCACGATGCGCTTCCTCACCCTGCAGCTGGCCCACCCCGGGTCGTGGACCGGGTTCGACTACGCCAGTCACCGCGCCTTCGACCTGGACGCCGACACCGGCGGCACCGTCCGACTGCGCGACCGGACCGACGGGGTGTGGCGCACCTACCAGCTCTGAGGGGCCGGCGGTCACCCCTCGTCCACCCGCCGTCCACCCGGGCGCGGCAACCTGCCCCCGTGACACCTCTCGGCACCCCGCCCGGCGCCCCCCGCTACGTCGCCGACCCCGAGCACGCCGACCGGATGAGCGACTTCACCGGCTGGCAGCTCGCCCCCCTCCCCAACGAGCACTCCGACGAGGACTGGGACGACGACCGCGAGCTGCTGGACCCCAGCGGCGACCGGGTGGAGACCTGGCGGGAGGACTACCCCTACGCCGAGCGGCTCGCGCGTCGCGAGTACGAGATCGAGAAGCGCCGGCTGCAGATCGAGCTGCTCAAGCTGCAGGGCTGGGTGAAGGAGACCGGGCAGCGCCTGGTGCTGGTCTTCGAGGGCCGGGACGCCGCGGGCAAGGGCGGCACCATCAAGCGCTTCACCGAGCACCTCAACCCCCGCGGCGCCCGGGTCGTGGCCCTGGACAAGCCCACCGAGCGCGAGCGCAGCCAGTGGTACTTCCAGCGTTACGTGGCACACCTGCCCGCGGCCGGGGAGATCGTGCTGTTCGACCGGTCCTGGTACAACCGCGGCGGCGTCGAGCGGGTGATGGGCTACTGCACCGACGAGGAGTACGAGCTGTTCTGCGCGCAGGCACCGGGCTTCGAGCAGATGCTCGTCGACAGCGGCGTCCGGCTGGTCAAGCTGTGGTTCTCGGTGTCCCGCGGCGAGCAGCGGACCCGCTTCGTCGTCCGGCAGATCGACCCGGTCCGCCAGTGGAAGCTGTCCCCCACCGACCTGGCCTCGCTGGACCGCTGGGAGGACTACACCGCGGCCAAGGAGGCGGTCTTCGCCGCCACCGACACCGACCACGCCCCCTGGACCGTGGTCCGCAGCAACGACAAGAAGCGGGCCCGGCTGGAGGCCATGCGGCACGTGCTGTCCACGCTGCCCTACGAGGGCCGCGACGAGTCCGTCGTCGGCCGGCCGGACCCGCTGATCGTGGTGTCGGCCGCCGACGTGCTCGAGGACGACGCCCGCCCCGCCTGAGCACGGGCCGCCGCCGCCGCCTCCTCACGTACGGCCGGTACCGTCCCGGCCATGGGGGGTCTGGTGCGCGCGGTCACCGTGCTGGTGGGGACGGCGGTCCTGGGTCTGCTGCCCACCGCTGCCTCGGCTGCGCCGCTGCCCGTGCCCGGTCTGCCCGCCGTGCCGGCGGTGCCCGCAGCGCCGGCCGCCGACCTGGGCTTCGACGTCTCCCACCCGCAGTGCGACACCCCGCTGCCCACGGGCGCCGACTTCGGCGTCGTCGGTGTCAACGGCGGCGTGGCGACGACGGTCAACCCGTGCCTGGTCGATCAGCTGCGCTGGGCCGACTCCACCACGGGTGACGTGCCCGGCCAGCCGGCGCTGCAGGTCTACGTGAACACCGCGAACCCCGGGCACCTGCAGGAGGAGATCAGCACCTGGCCGCGCAGCGGGGACTCCCCCTACGGCCCCTGCACCGGCGCGAACGACACCGCGTGCTCCTGGGTCTACGGCCAGATCCGCGCGTCGGTGGACATCCACGGGTTCCTGCTGCCGGCCGCCCGCGCCGCCGGTGTCGACGTCGTCCCCGCCGAGCTGGTCTGGTGGCTGGACGTGGAGACGATGAACACCTGGCAGTCCGGCTCGGCTGCCGCGCTGGCCGCCAACCGCGCGGCGCTGGAGGGCATGCACGACTACCTGGCCACCACCGGCGCCCGGGTCGGTCTCTACTCGACCAGCCAGCAGTGGCAGCAGATCGTCGGCCTGGTCCCGCCGGGCAGCTCGCTGTACGAGCTGGACAGCTGGCTGGCCGGGGCGCTGTCCCGGTCCGAGGCCCAGCTGCACTGCGCCGACGCACCGCTGGTCGCCGGCGGGTCGGTGGTGCTCAGCCAGTACGTCGTCGAGCGCGACGGGCGGCCGCTGGACCACGACCTGCCCTGCTGACCCGGCGCCCCCACGAGGGAGCGCCGGGCCGACGGCTCAGCCCAGCAGGCCCTTCTCGACCCGGGCACCGATGCCGGGGTCGATGGCGCGCCAGTACTCCACGATCCGCGGCTTCATCTCCGCCGACACCGAGGGGTCACCGGCGTGGCCGAGGATGTTGGCGACCAGGTGCTCCCGGTCGGTCTCGCTCATCACCTCGCGGATCAGGATGCCGGGCTGGGTGGTGTCGTCGTCCTCGGCGTGCAGCGTCGCCGCGGCGCGCTGCATGTCACCGGACACGTGCCAGCCGGGCTCGGCCACCGACGGGTCGGCCACCGGGCCGCCCATCGTGCTGGGGGCGTAGACCGGGTCGCCCGGGTTGCTGAAGCGCATCGCGCCGTCCCGGTTGTAGCTGTTCACCGGGGACAGCGGCGCGTTCACCGGCAGCTGCAGGTAGTTGGTGCCGATCCGGTAGCGGTGCGCGTCCGGGTAGCTGAACAGCCGCCCCAGCAGCATCTTGTCCGGCGAGTAGCCGATCCCGGGCACCAGGTTCGAGGGCTCGAACGCGGCCTGCTCGATCTGGGCGAAGTGGTTCTCCGGGTTGCGGTCCAGGGTCATCCGACCCACCTCGACCAGCGGGTACTCCTGCTGCGAGATCGTCTTGGTGACGTCGAAGGGGTTCACCCGGTGGTCCGCGGCGTCCTCGAAGGGCATGACCTGGACGGAGAACGTCCAGGACGGGTGGTCGCCGGTCTCGATGGCCTCGCGCAGGTCGCGGCGGTGGAAGTCGCCGTCCTCGCCGGCCATCGCACCCGCCTCGTCGTCGGTGAAGTTCACGACGCCCTGGTCGGTCTTGAAGTGGTACTTCACCCAGTGCTTGTCACCCGCGGCGTTCTCCCACAGGAACGTGTGGCTGGAGTACCCGTTCATGTTCCGCCAGGTCCTCGGCGTCCCGCGGTCGCTCATCAGGATCGTCACCTGGTGGCTGGACTCCGGGGACAGCGTCCAGAAGTCCCACTGCATGCCGTTGTCGCGCAGGCCGTTGTCGGCCCGGCGCTTCTGGGAGTGGATGAAGTCCTGGAACTTGGACGGGTCGCGCACGAAGAAGACCGGGGTGTTGTTCCCGACCATGTCGTAGTTGCCCTGCTCGGTGTAGAACTTCAGCGAGAAGCCGCGGGGGTCCCGGGCGGTGTCGGGGAAGCCCTGCTCACCGGCCACGGTGGAGAACCGGGCCAGCATCGGGGTGACCTTGCCCGGCTGCAGGAAGTCCGCCTTGGTCAGGTGGCTGACGTCGGCGGTCACCCGGAAGGTGCCGAACGCGCCGCCGCCCTTGGCGTGCACCACGCGCTCCGGGACGCGCTCCCGGTTGAACTGGGCCATCTTCTGGATGAGGTAGTGGTCCGAGAGCAGGATCGGGCCGTCCGCGCCGGCGGTGAGCGAGTGCTCGTCGCTGGCTGCGGGGATCCCGGCGTCGTCGGTGGTCACCCGGGTCTGGGGGGTTGCCGTCATGTCTCCTGGGGTGCCCCACCGGAGGGGGTCCGAACCGAGCCACCCGGCGTGGCGCGGCATGATCGCCGTCATGAGCGGTGACGTGCGGTTCGGCCTGGTCGGCTACGGCTTCGGCGGGAGGTGGTTCCACGCCCCGCTGCTGGCGGCGGCACCCGGCGTCGACTTCCTCGGGGTGGTGACGACGTCGCCGGACCGGCAGGCGCAGGTCGCCGCCGAGCACCCGGGTGCCGCGACGTTCGCCTCCCTGCAGGCACTGGTCGACGCGGGCGCCGAGGCGGTGGCGATCTCCACGCCGGCCGACACGCACAGCCCGCTGACCGACCAGGCGCTGGAGCTGGGGCTGGCCGTGGTCTGCGACAAGCCGTTCGCCCTGGACGCCCCGGCCGCGCTGGCCTCGGTGGAGCTGGCCGAGCGCGTGGGCCTGCCGCTGTCGCCGTACCAGAACCGCCGCTGGGACTCCGACTTCCTGACCGTGCAGCGGCTGGTCGCCGACGGCACCCTCGGCGAGGTCACGTCGCTGGAGTCCCGCTTCGAGCGGCTGGCCCCGCAGGACGGCCCGGGCGCGGCCGGCGGCGGGACGCTGCGCGACTTCGGCAGCCACCTCGTCGACCAGGCCCTCGTGCTGCTGGGCCCGGTCGCCACGGTGTCGGCGCACTGGTCGCTGCGCGACTCGGGTCTGGACGACGACGTGCTCGTCGTCCTGCAGCACACCGCCGGCGGCCGCTCCGTGCTGGGCGGCAGCTGGCGGCAGGGCGCACCGGGCCCGCGCTTCCGGGTCACCGGCACCACGGGCAGCTACCTGGTCGACGGCATCGACGGCCAGGAGGACCACCTGGTCGCCGGCCGCTCCCCCGCCGACCTCGGCGACCGGTGGGGCGTGGAGCCCGAGTCGGCGTGGGGCCGGGTGCACCGCGGCGGCCCCGACGGCGAGCCGGTGCCGCCCGAGCGCGGCCGCTGGGACACCTTCTACCCGGCGTTCGCCGCGGCGGTCCAGGGCACCGGACCGGTGCCGGTGCCCGCGCGGGACGCCGTGGCCACCGCGACCGTGCTGGACGCCGCCCGGCGCAGCGCCACCGAGGGCACCGTGGTGTCGCTGTGAGCCTCACCGCCGTCGACCGGGCGCACCTGGCCCGCTGCGTGGAGCTCGCCGAGGAGGCCCTGGAGGCCGGCGACGAGCCCTTCGGTTCCCTGCTCGTGGCCGCGGACGGCACCGTGCTCGCCGAGGACCGCAACCGGATCGCCGGCGGCGACGCCACCCGGCACCCGGAGTTCGAGCTGGCCCGCTGGGCCGCTGAGCACGTGGACCCGGCCGACCGGCCCTCGGCCACGGTCTACACCTCCGGCGAGCACTGCCCGATGTGCTCCGCGGCGCACGCCTGGGTGGGTCTGGGCCGGATCGTCTACGCCAGCTCCTCGGCCCAGCTCGCGCAGTGGCTCACCGAGCTCGGCGTCCCGGCCGGCCCGGTCGCCACCCTGCCGGTCACCACCGTCGCGCCGGGCATCCCGGTCGACGGCCCGGACGAGGAGCTCTCGGCCCGGGTGCGCGAGCTGCACGTCCGCCTGCACTCCTCCTGAGCACGCGCAACGCCCTCCCCGGCTGACCGGGGAGGGCGTCGTGCGTGGGCCGTGTCCCAGCTCAGAGGGGCTCGACCTGGTCGGCCTGCGGGCCGCGCTCGGCCGGGGTGGCGGTGAACTGCACCCGCTGCCCCTCCTCCAGGTCGCGGAACCCGCCCCGGTCGGCGATCGCGGAGAAGTGCACGAACACGTCGTCGCTGCCGTCGTCGGGGGCGATGAACCCGAACCCCTTCTCGCCGTGGAACCACTTCACCGTGCCCTGCTGACCGCCCTCGATCGGGGGCAGGTCGGTGCGCGGCTCGCGCGGGGCGCGCTGCTGGCGGCCGGCGCCACGGGAGGGGTCCCGACGGGCCTCGCGGCGGGCCGGGTCGTGCCGCGGCGGCGGGCCGGCGCCGTCCAGCGGCCGGACGACGTCGGCCTGCGGGCCGCGGTCGCCCGAGGAGGCGGCGAACTCCACGCGCTGGCCCTCGGCCAGGTCGCCGTAGCCGCCGTCGTCCTCGATGACGGAGAAGTGCACGAACACGTCGCGGCTGCCGTCGTCGGGCTCGACGAACCCGAAGCCCTTGTCGGCGTTGAAGAACCGGACGGTGCCCTGCTGCATGCCCGAGCCGGAGGGACGGCCCCGACCCTGGTCACGCCCCTGGTCGCGGCCCTGGCTGCCACCGCGGGCGCCGCCGGCGCCACCGCCGAGGGGCTGGACGTAGGTGGCCTGCAGGCCGCGGTCGCCCTGGGCGGCCTCGAACTCGACCCGCTGGCCCTCCTCCAGGCTGCGGTAGCCGCCGTCGTCGGCGATCGCGGAGAAGTGCACGAACACGTCGTCGCCGCCGTCGTCGGGCTGCAGGAAGCCGAAGCCCTTGTCGCCGTTGAAGAACCGCACGGTGGCCTGCGGCAGACCGGAGCCCTGCGCGCCGGCCTGGCTCCCGCCGCCGTGGCCGCCACGGTCGTCGTACCCGCCACCGCCACCGCCGCCGCCGGAGAGCGGCTCGACGTGGGTGGCCTGCACCCCGCGGTCGCCCTGCGCGGCCTCGAAGAGCACCCGCTGGCCCTCCTCCAGGCTGCGGTAGCCGCCGTCGTCGGCGATCGCGGAGAAGTGCACGAAGACGTCGTCGCCGCCGTCGTCGGGGGTGATGAAGCCGAACCCCTTCTCGGAGTTGAAGAACTGCACGGTGCCCTCGGCACCGCCACCGGAGGCGCGCGGCGCACGGGCCGGCTCGCGGCGCGGGGCCTCGCGACGGGGCGCGCGCTCCTCGCGGCGATCGTCCCGGCGGTCGTCCCGGCGGGGCTCGCGGGACTGCGAGCGGTCGACCTGGACCGGCGGGCCGCCCAGCAGGTGGACGCGGTCGGCCTGCAGGCCGCGCTGGCCGGGGCTGGCGGTGTAGTCGACCCGGGCGCCCTCGTCCAGGCTGCGGAAGCCGCCGGTCTCCTCGATCGCGGAGAAGTGCACGAAGACGTCCTCACCGCCGTCGTCGGGTCCGATGAAGCCGAACCCCTTCTCGGCGTTGAACCACTTCACGAAGCCCTGCGGCATGCCCTGCTCCTGCACTCACTCGACGTCCATCCGGTTCCTGCGGGGTCCAGCCTCCCACCTGGTCGGGTGCGCCGGGGCGCCCGCCCACCCGGGCGGGGGACTCAGTCCTCGGGGGCGTGCACGGGACGGGGCGCCAGCACCAGGCACATCGCCCCGATCGCGGCCAGCAGCCACAGGCTGACGAACCGGTAGACGACGACCGCGGGCACCGCCTGGGCGGCGGGCAGCCCGGCCGCGACGAGCGCGGAGGCCATCGCGGCCTCGACGACGCCGATGCCGCCGGGGGTCAGCCGGGTCGAGGACACCAGCGCACCGGCCGCCCAGGCGAGCACGACGCCCTGCCAGGGCAGCCCGGCGCCGACGGCCAGCACCGACAGGCCCAGGCAGACCGCGTCGAGCACCCAGTTCGCCAGGGCGAGGCCACCGGCGGTCGCCGCGTTGCGGAAGCCGGGACGGATCGCCCCCAGCGAGGTGAGGACGCCGTCCACGGCCGGTCCAACGACGGCCGGGCGCAGCACCGACCACCAGCGGGCGAACGGCGCGACCGCGCCCTGCAGCAGCTTGACCACCAGGTGCTTGGCCTCGGGGCTGCGGGTGACCGCCAGCAGCGTGAGGACCGGCACGACGGCGGCGACCGAGGCCAGCGACGCGACGGCGGCGCCGACGGTGGAGCCGGTGGCCGCGGAGCTGACCGCCACGACGGCGGCCAGGCTGACGGTGGAGCAGACCCCGGACACGGCCAGCGTCCAGCTGACCAGCACCGGGTTGTTGCCCAGGTCGCGCATCCGCCGGTAGGTGTAGGCGACGCTGGCCGCGGAGCCGGCCAGCGGCAGCCCGACGGCGATCGCGTTGCCGCCGTAGACGGTGACGGTGAGGTTCCCGGTGGGCGCGTGGCCGCCGCCCGAGCGCAGCAGCAGCCGCTGCTGGGACACCAGGCACTGCATCGAGACCAGCTGGACGACCGCGGCCAGCAGCGCCCAGCGCCACTCGGCCCCCGCCAGGGTCTCCAGCCAGCCCAGGATCGACTGCCGGAACACCACGACGGCCACGACCGTGCCCAGGGCCAGGACGCCGGTGAGCACCGGCCGCCACCAGCGGGCCACCGCGGAGGCCCGGACCGCGGCGATCGGGCCCGACCCGGGTCCCGGTGCGGGCGCCGGTGTCGGCGCCGGTGCAGGGCCGCCCGGCCGTCCGGTGGCCCCGGGGGCGGGCACGCCGTCTCCCGCTCCCGTCCGGTGCTGGGGGTCGGTCATCAGCGGAGACGGTAGCGACCCCGGCTGGTGGAGGGGACCACCGCTCACCCGGACGAGCGTGCCGCTCGCCACCGGTGACCGGGAGGGCACACTGCCGCCCGTGGCCGACGGCGGGCAGGACGAGGAACACCCGGAGGAGCACCCCGAGGAGCACTACGCGCCGAGCCCGGTGCCGTGGGTGGCCGAGGAGGTCGCCCAGCTGGAGGCCACCGGGAAGGCGTTCGGCGGGCGCGCCGTGGTCCTGCTCACCCACCGCGGGGTGAAGACCGGCCTGGTGCGCAAGACCCCGCTGATGCGCGTGGAGCTGCGCGGGGTCTACGCGGCGGTCGCCTCGACCCGCGGCGGACCGGACCACCCGCACTGGTACGCCAACGTGCTGGCCTCCCCCGACGTGCAGCTGCGCGACGGTGACCTGCGGCTGGACCTGCGGGCCCGCGAGGTGACCGGTACCGAGCGGTCCCGCTGGTGGTCCCTGGCGTGCGGCACCTTCCCCTCCTACGTGGAGTACCAGCGGCGCACGCGGAGGCGGATCCCGGTGCTGCTGCTGGAGCCCCGCCCCGCCCCCGACCCGCTCGCGCCGACGGAGCCCTGACCAGGAGTGTCGGTGGGGGGCCGTAGCGTCTCCCCCATGAGCCGTACGCACCCCGAGCTGAAGACCCCGCCGGCACTGGCCGAGGGAGGCCTCCGGATCGTGGCGCTGGGCGGGCTCGGCGAGATCGGCCGGAACATGACCGTCTTCGAGTTCGGCGGCAAGCTGCTGATCGTCGACTGCGGCGTCCTGTTCCCCGAGGAGCACCAGCCCGGCGTCGACGTGATCCTCCCCGACTTCACCTCCATCCGGGACCGGATGGACGACGTCCTGGCGGTCGTGCTGACGCACGGGCACGAGGACCACATCGGTGGCGTGCCCTACCTGCTGCGGGAGCGCCGCGACATCCCGCTGGTCGGCTCCAAGCTGACCCTGGCCTTCATCAAGGCCAAGCTCGAGGAGCACCGGATCAAGCCGGTCACCCGCGAGGTCGCCGAGGGCGACACGCTGGACTTCGGGCCCTTCGAGACCGAGTTCCTCGCGGTCAACCACTCCATCCCCGACGCGCTGGCCGTGGCCATCCGCACCGAGGCCGGCCTGGTGCTGCACACCGGTGACTTCAAGATGGACCAGTTCCCGCTGGACCGCCGGATCACCGACCTGCGCGGGTTCGCCCGGCTCGGCGAGGAGGGCGTCGACCTCTTCCTCACCGACTCCACCAACGCCGAGGTCCCCGGGTTCACCCTGTCCGAGGGCGACCTGGTCCCGGCCATCGAGACCGTGTTCCGGACCGCCCCCAAGCGGGTCATCGTCTCCAGCTTCGCCAGCCACGTGCACCGCATCCAGCAGGTGCTCAACGCCGCGCACGCGCACGGCCGCAAGGTCGCCTTCGTGGGCCGCTCGATGGTGCGCAACATGGGCATCGCCCGTGACCTGGGCTACCTGGACATCCCCAAGGGCCTGGTCGTGGACCTCAAGCAGATGGACAAGCTGCCCGCCGACCAGGTCTGCGTCATCTGCACCGGGTCCCAGGGCGAGCCGATGGCGGCGCTGTCGAGGATGGCCAACCGCGACCACGTCATCCGCATCTCCGAGGGCGACACCGTGCTGCTGGCCAGCTCGCTCATCCCCGGCAACGAGAACGCGATCTACCGGATCATCAACGAGCTGACCCGCTGGGGCGCCAACGTCGTGCACAAGGGCAACGCCAAGGTGCACGTCTCCGGTCACGCCAGCGCCGGTGAGCTCGTCTACTGCTACAACATCGTCAAGCCGCGCAACGTCATGCCGGTGCACGGCGAGTGGCGCCACCTCAAGGCCAACGGCGAGCTGGCGATCAAGACCGGCGTGCACCCCCGCGGTGTCGTGCTCGCCGAGGACGGCCAGGTCGTCGACCTCGTCGACGGCCGGGTCCGGGTCACCGGCAAGGTCAGCGCCGGCAACGTCTACGTCGACGGCGCGACCGTGGGCGGGGCGACCGAGGCCTCGCTGAAGGACCGCCGCAACCTGGCCGAGGAGGGCGTGATCACCGTCGTGGCGATCGTCGACGCCGACACCGGCCTGCTCGCCGAGACCCCGGACTTCCTGGCCCGCGGCTTCGTGCACGACGAGGGCACGTTCGACTCGGTCGTGCCACTGATCGAGAAGGCGCTGGCCAAGGCCGCCGAGGAGGGCGTGGGCGGTGCGCTCCAGCTCGAGCAGCTGATCACCCGCGCCGTCGCCAGCTGGGCCAACCGCAACGGCCGCCGCAGCCCGATGATCATCCCGGTGGTCATCGACGCCTGACCGGCGCACCGCACGGACGCGAGACGGCCGGCACCCCGCGGGGTGCCGGCCGTCTCGTCTCACGTCGGGGGCGCGTACCAGCCGGCGAGCAGCTGCTGGCGCACGACGGGCGGCAACGCCCCCCAGCGCAGCAGGGCGGCCCGGGCCGGGAGCTGGCTGGCCGCGGCGAGGCGGCCCAGCTCGCGCACCCGGTGCGGCGGCGGTCCCCCACTGGCACGGCCACCGGCGGGACGGAGCAGGACGACGGGACCGCAGAGGGAGGCCGCCAGGGTGTCGTACGCCGCCGTGATCGCGGCCTGGTGCGCGGGGTCGGACCAGTGCGGGCATCGCCCGGCGGTCACGACGGAGGCTGCTGGAGCGCTCATGCCCCCCACATCGGCAGTGCACAGTCAGATCGTGACCAGCCTGTGACCGGACTCGGCTACACCGCTCCCCCGGCCGCCGGACCCGGCACCGAACCGTCGACCGGGCGGTGAACGAACCCGGACCCGGCGCCGTAGTCCCCACGGGGACCACCGACGGGAGGGGACGACGTGGCACGGCTGGGCAGCACGCGCCTCGGCAGCGCACGGCACGCGGCGCGTCCGCGCGACCCGGTCGAGTCCTTCGACGCCCGCGAGGCCTACGCCGCGCACGGGCCCGAGCTGTACCGCTTCGCCCTGCGCCAGCTCGGTGACGGCGGGGCCGCCCAGGACGTCGTCCAGGAGGTCTTCCTGCGGGCCTGGCGCGCGGCGGACTCCTTCGACCCGCAGCTGGCCAGCCTGCGCACCTGGTTGTTCGCGATCGCCCGCAACGTGGTGGTCGACGAGGCCCGCCGGTTCGCCGTCCGGCCGTGGCAGCGGGACCTGGTCTCCGACGCCGGGGCCGACGAGCCGGTCGACGGGCGGGTGGACGAGCAGCTGGTCGATGCCTGGGTGGTCGAGGAGGCGCTGCGCCGGGTGAGCCCGGAGCACCGCGCGGCGATCGTCGAGACGCACCTGCGCGGGCGCCCGTACGACGAGGTGGCGGGCGAGCTGGGCATCCCGGTGGGCACACTGCGCAGCCGGGTCTTCTACGGGCTCAAGGCACTGCGGCTGGCGATGGAGGAGATGGGGGTGGAACCGTGACCGGCGCACCGAGGGAGCACCGCGAGCTGCGCGAGCAGCTGGGCGGGTACGCACTGGGGCACGGGGCGCCCGGCGAGCGCGCCGCGGTCACCGCGCACCTGGACGGTTGCGCCGGGTGCCGGGCCGAGCTGGCCGCGATCGCCCCGCTGCGCGACCGGCTGGCCGGGGTGGACCCCGACCGGCTGTCCGAGCTGCCTGCTCCCCCGCCGGGCCTGCGCGAGGCGGTGCTGTCCCGGCTGGCCGCCGAGGAGTCCCGCTCCGGCGTCGCCCGGCGCCCGCACCGGTGGCGCACCGCCGTCGCCGCGGCGGGCGTCGCCGCGGCGGGCGTGGGCGTGGGCTGGGTGGCCCGGCCGGTGCCCGATCCGCCGCCGCTGGAGGCGGTCGCCGTCGAGGTGGCCGACCTGGACGTGCAGGCCACCGCGGACGTCGTCCCGCACACCTGGGGCATGGAGGTGCAGCTGCACGGCGAGGGCTTCACCGCCGGTGAGGTGTTCCGGGTGCAGGTGACCGAGACCGACGGCCGGGTGGTCCCCGCCGGGGAGTTCCTCGGGATCGGCCCGGGGCAGCTGGACTGCAACCTGAACAGCTCGGTGCTCCGGGAGGACGCCGCCGGGTTCACCGTGCTCGACAGCTCCGGTGCCGTGGTGCTCACCTCCGATCTCTGAGCGGTGCGGTGAACGCGCGGGCAGCGCGGCCCGTACCCCCGGGGGACAGCGACCACCGAGCACTGGAGCCCGACGATGTCCCGATCGACCACCCGCACCGCCCTCCTGCGCACCGCCGTCGTCACCGGCGCGGCCGGCGCCCTGGCCCTCACCGCCGTCGGCCCGGCCGCCGCCGAGACCGAGGTGCCGACCCCCTCGACGTTCACCAGCGCCTTCACCGCGATGGCCACCCCCGACATGGTCGTCAACGCCGACGGTGTCGCCACCCCCGGTGAGCCGGGCGCCTCGGGCACCTTCACCTACCGGATCAACTCCGACACCGAGGTGATCTGCTACGACATCTCCCTCACCGGCGTCACCCCGCCGTACCAGTCGCCGGCCAAGACCGCGACGCACATCCACGAGGGCGACGCCGGGCAGGCCGGCCCGCCGCGGATCGCCCTCCCGAACCCCGAGGACGACGGCAGCGGCACGCTGACCAGCTCGGGCTGCCTGCAGGGGCCCTTCACCACCGGGGTCGTCGCCAACGGCGCGGACACCGGCGCGGGCTTCACCCTGGACCAGATCGAGGCCGACCCGTCGGCGTTCTTCACCGACTCGCACACCGCGGCGTTCACCTCCGGCGCGGTCCGCGGCCAGCTGACCGAGATCCCGGTCGGCGGCGTCGAGACCGGTGCCGGTGGCACCGCTGCGGCCACGGCCGGCACGTCGGGCACCACCGTGGGCGTCGTCGGCGGCACGGCGCTGCTGGCCGCGGCCGGCGCGGTCGCGCTGCGTCGCCGGACCGTCCGGCAGTGACCGCCCGCGGGCGCCGTCCCCACCTGCGCGCGGTCGCGCTGCTGACCGGCGCCGTGCTGGCGCTGGCCGGCTGCGGCGCGGGGACGGCGCCCGCGGCGGCACCACCCACCCCGCCGGCCGGCACGTCCGGTCCGGCGGCCACCACCGGACCGACGCCCTCCCCCGCGCCGGCCCCTCCGACGTCCGCGCTGGACCCGGCGTCGGCGCCCGAACCGGCCGCGCTGCGGATCCCCGCCCTGGACGTCGACCGGGAGCTGATCGACCTGGGCGTCGCGGCCGACGGCACCGCCGAGGTGCCGGTCGACTTCGACGACGCCGGCTGGTTCACCCCGGGCGGGCGGCCCGGCGCCCGCGGCCCGACGGTGGTGATGGGCCACGTCGACTCCACCGAGGGACCCGCGGTGTTCTACGCACTGCGCGACCTGGTGCCCGGCGACGTCGTCGAGCTGACCGTCGCCGACGGCACGGTCGCCGTCTACGAGGTCAGCGGCACCGAGCAGGTCGCCAAGGACGAGTTCCCCACCGCGGCGGTGTTCGG
Source organism: Klenkia sp. AC732 (assembly GCF_979256525.1). Lineage (NCBI taxonomy): Bacteria > Bacillati > Actinomycetota > Actinomycetes > Geodermatophilales > Geodermatophilaceae > Klenkia > Klenkia sp. AC732. Next base: position 67,197 of record NZ_CEEDOS010000024.1, read on the forward strand.
CGCGACCACGGCCGACGTGCTGCGGCTGATCACCTGCACCGGCGCGTTCGACCAGGGCGCCCGCAGCTACACCGACAACCTCGTCGTCACGGCGGTCCGGACCGGCTGACCCGGCGCTACGGTGCCCCCACCCGTCCAGGAGGCCGCCGTGTTCCTGACCGACCCACCCCCGAGCGCGGCAGCCGACGCGCTCTACGCCGAGGACGTCGCCGACCACGGCCACGTGATGGCCCTGAGCCGGGTCTGGGCCCACCGGCCCGAGCTGCAGACCGGACTCGTCGACCTGCTGGCCGCCGCCGGCGCCGGGCTGACGCTGCGCCAGCGCGGGCTGCTGGTGACCGCCGCCGCAGCGGCCCGGGAGGACGGGTACTGCGCCCTGGCCTGGGGCACCCGGCTGGCCGCCGCCGCCGGGGACGACGTCGCGGTGGCCGCCCTCACCGCCGAGGACGCCGCGCTCGGCGCGGACGACCGGGCACTGGTCCGCTTCGCCCGGCAGGCCGCCCGGGACCCCAACGGCACGACCGCCGCCGACGTCCAGGCCCTGCGGGAGGCCGGCCTCGACGAGGCCGCGGTGCTCTCGCTGACGGTCTTCGTGGCGCTGCGGATCGCCTTCGCCACGGTGAACGGGGCGCTGGGCGCCGCACCGGACCCGGAGCTGGCGGCCGCCGCGCCGGCCGCGGTGCGGGACGCCGTCCGGTTCGGCCGCCCGGCCGGTGGCTGACCCCGTGTGGTTGGGTCCACAGCCGTGGTGAACGTCCTCTCGATCCAGTCCCACGTCGCCTACGGGCACGTCGGGAACGCCTCCGCCGTCTTCCCGCTGCAGCGGCTGGGGCACGAGGTGTGGCCGGTGCACACCGTGCAGTTCTCCAACCACACCGGGTACGGCGCGTGGACCGGCCGGGTGTTCGACGGGCAGGCCGTCGAGGAGGTCGTCGACGGCATCGCCGACCGCGGTGTGCTCGGCAGCTGCGACGCCGTCCTGTCGGGCTACCTGGGATCCGCCGACATCGGGCACGCGGTGGTGCAGACCGTCGCGCGGGTGCGGGCGGCCAACCCGGCGGCCGTGTACTGCTGCGACCCGGTCATCGGCGACGTCGGCCGCGGCGTCTTCGTCCGGCCGGGGATCGCCGAGTTCATGCGGGACACCGCGGTGCCCGCCGCCGACGTGGTCACCCCCAACCACTACGAGCTGGACCTGCTCACCGGCCGGGAGACCACGACGCTGGCCCAGGTCCGGGACGCCGTCGCCGCGCTGCAGGCCACCGGCCCGCGGGTGGTGCTGACCACCTCGCTGGTCGTGGAGGACACCCCGGAGGACGCGGTCGACCTGCTGGCCAGCGAGGGCGGCCGGCACTGGCGGGTGCGGACCCCGCGGCTGGGCCTGTCGGTGAACGGCGCCGGCGACGCGATCGCCGCGCTGTTCCTGGCGCACTGGATGTCCACCGGCTCGGCCGCCGAGGCGCTGGGCCGGGCGGCGGCCTCGGTGTTCGGCCTGCTGCGGACGACCGCCGAGGCCGGCAGCCGGGAGATCCTGCTGGTGGCGGCTCAGGAGGAGTTCGTGGCCCCGACCCGGACGTTCGACGTCGTCGAGGTGCCCGCCGGCTGAGCCGGCCGGCGGGACCAGCCCGACAGCGACACCGCCAGCACCGCGGTCAGCACCAGGGCGCCGGTGGGGGCCAGCACCGTCCAGGGGGCCCGCTCGACGTAGGGCATGCCCTCGGCGAGCAGCAGGCCCCACTCGGGGCTGGGCGGCGTCGGGCCGAGACCCAGGAAGCCCAGCGCGGCCAGCGCCAGCGCGATGCCCGGCAGCCGCAGGACGGCGTTGCGGGTGACCGGTCCCAGCAGCGTCGGGACGACGTGCCGCCAGGTCACCGCCAGCGGGCCGACGCCCAGGACCGGCAGCACCCGCACGTACGCCGACGCCCGGACCTCGGTGCCGACGGCGGCGACGTGCGCGGCCACCGGGGCCCAGCCGACCAGCAGCACCGCCACCGCGGCGCCGGTCAGCGAGGACCCGGCGACGGCGGCGACCAGCACACCGACGATGACCGGCGGTGCGGCGTTGGCCACCTCGACCGGGCCGACCGAGGCCCGGGGCAGCAGCCCGACCAGCAGGCCCACCAACAGGCTGGCCGCGGTGACCAGCACCGCCGTCCCCACCGTGTCGAGGGCGCCGTGCGCGACCCGGGCGAGCAGGTCACGGCCGCTGGCGTCGGCGCCGAAGGGCAGGGCCCAGCTCGGCGGGGCCAGGCGGGCGTGGGCCGACGTCACCGGGTCCCGGCCCAGCCCGGCGGCGACGGTGCCGGCCAGCAGGGCCGCACAGACCCCGGGCAGCACCCGGTCCCGTCCCCGCCAGGTGCGGACGGGGTCGGCGACCGGGACCGTCCCGGTGCGCACGGCGCGGCCCAGCAGCGCCACCCGCAGCGCGCTCGCCGCGATGCCGAAGACCGCGGAGATGCCGAGCAGTGCGAGCATCCCGGCCTGCAGGGCGGGCAGGTCCTGGGACTCGGCGGCACCGAGGGTCGATCGCCCCAGCCCCGGGACGGCGAACACCTGCTCGGCGGCCACGGCTCCGCCGGTCAGCCCGACCAGCACCAGCGCGACCTGGGTGGTCAGCGAGGGCAGCGCACGGCGCACCAGGGCCCGGGCGACCTGGGCGCGGGTGGCACCGGCGACCTGCCAGGACAGCACCCAGCGCTCGCTGCTGGCCGCGGTGAGCGCATCGGCCAGCAGCCGCCCGACCAGCCCGCCCGCGGGCAGTCCCATCGCCAGCGCCGGCAGCACCGCCGAGGACGGCCCGTCCCAGCCGTAGGGCGGGAACCAGCCCAGCCAGACGGCGCCGACGATCAGCAGCACGGACGCCAGCAAAAACTCCGGCAGCGCGGTCAGCGCCGCCCCGCCCACGCCGGAGGGCCGGCCGGGCTCGCCGCGGACCGCCCGGCGCAGGGCCGGCAGGCACAACAGCGTCGTGGTCAGCACGGCGACGAGCAGGGCGAAGGCCATCAGGGTCAGCGAGACGCCCAGTGCGGCGCCCACACCGGGGCCGACGGGGGTGCCGGAGACCCAGGAGGTCCCCAGGTCCCCGCGCACCAGCCCGCCCAGCCAGGACCGCAGCAGGGCCAGCGGCCCGTCGTCGAGCCCGAGGTCGGCCCGGATCGCGGCCAGGGCCTCCGGGGTCGCCTCCTGCTCGGCGGACCGGGCCCGCAGCACCGACAGCTCGGGGCTGCGGCCCGACAGCCAGGGCAGCACGCCGATCAGCGCGACCACCCCGGCCAGCGACAGCACCCGGGACGCCGTCACCCCCAGCCGGCCCGCCACGGTCACTCCCCGGCGGTGGTCTGCGCGGTGATCAGCACGCGCTCGCGGGGGTCGCGGGCGGCGTCGCTGACGCCGGCCTGCTCGCCCTGGACCACGCGCTCGTGCAGCATCGGCACCGCGGCGCCGGTGGCCAGCACCGCGGCCTCGGCCTCGAGCACCAGGGCGCGGCGCTCGGGCCCGGCCGGGGCAGCCGAGGCGGCCTGCAGCGCGGCGTCGACGGCCGGGTCGCACAGCTGGGAGATGTTGAAGGAGCCCTCGCAGGAGAAGTCGCTGAACAGGTAGGCGACCGGGTCACCGGAGTCGAGCACGGTGGCGCGGGACAGGATGAACGCGTCGAACGCCCCGGCCAGCGCGTCGGCCTCGATGAAGGCGTACTCGCGGACGTCCTGGGTGACGGTGAAGCCGACGGCCTCCAGCTGCTGCTGCACCAGGACGGCGACCTCGGGCAGCTCGGCCCGGTCGGTGAAGGTGCCCAGGGTGATCGCGGTGCCGGCCGGGACGGTGCCGGCGGCGGGCAGGTCGAGCTCGCCGCGGCCCTCGGCGGCCCAGGGCAGCGCCGGGCCGAGCAGGCCCTCGGCGATGTCGGCCCGGCCCTCGTAGACGGTCTCCACCAGGGTGGCGCGCTCGATCGCCGCCCGGGCCGCGGCGCGGACCCCGGCGTCGGCGAAGGGCCCGCTGGTGGTGTTGAGGTACAGCGTGTTCGTGCGCGGCATGGGCACCTCGTGCACCAGGTCGGGGTCCAGCAGCCCGGCCTGGGAGACCGGCACGGCCTCCACGACGTCGGCGGTCCCGGTCCGCAGCGCCGCGGCCCGGGTGGTGCCGTCGGGCACGAAGTCGACGTCGATGCCGCTGGCCGCGGCGGGGTCGCCCCAGTAGCCGTCGTACCGGTCCAGGGTGGCGCCCGAGGTGCCGTCGACCGCGACCAGCTCGAAGGGCCCGGTGCCGGTGCCCACCGGGCTCACGGTGCCGTCCTCGGCGTAGGCGGAGGCGGCCAGCACGGCCAGCTGCGGGCTGGACAGCCGCTGGGGCACCAGTGGGTCGACGTCCCCGGTGGTGACGACGACGTCGTCCCCGTCGGCGACGGCGGTGAGCTCGACGCCGTCCAGGATCCGGGGCTTCGGGGAGGCCTGGGTGGCCGCGGTCAGCGAGGCCGCGGCCTGCTCGGCGGTGAGGTCGGTCCCGTCGTGGAAGGTCACCCCCTGGCGGACGGCGAACCGCCACGTGCGGTCGTCGACCTGCTCCCAGCCGGTGGACAGGGCGGGCTGGGCCTCACCGAGCTCGTCGAGCACCACCAGGGTCTCGGCGGTGCTCCAGCGGGAGAGCTTGAACGCGTCGTCGGACAGCGGGGACAGCCCCGAGCGGGGCGGCTGCAGCATCGCCAGGGAGACCCGGCCGTCGTCGGCCGAGGCGGCGTCGGACCCGGTCGAGCCGCTGAAGCAGCCGGTCAGCAGCAGGGCGGCGGTGGTGGTCAGGACACCGGTGCGGAACAACGGTCGGCGGTGGGTGGGGACAGCAGGCATCGACGGACGTCCTCGTTCGGTGGGGTGGGTGGAGCGGGTCAGGCGGGGAGGTGCGGCACGGCCTCGACGAGGGCCCGGGCGGCGGGGTGCCGGGGGGTGGCCAGCAGCTGGTCGGTGGGGCGGTCCTCGACGACCCGGCCGGCGTCCAGGACGAGCGTCCGGCTGCACAGCCGGGAGACCACGGACAGGTCGTGGGAGACCAGCAGCAGGGCCAGACCCCGGTCCCGGCCCAGCTCGGCGAGCAGCTCGACGACCTGCGCCCGGACGGCGAGGTCCAGGCCGCTGACCGGTTCGTCGGCCAGCAGCACCGCTGGGGCCGGTGCCAGGGCACGGGCCAGGGCGACCCGCTGGGCCTGGCCGCCGGAGAGCTCGCCGGGACGGCGCGAGGCGAGCCCGGCGTCCAGCCGGACCCGCTCCAGCGCGGTGGCCACCGCGGTCCGGTGGTCGCCGGGGACGCCCAGGGCGCGCAGCGGTTCGGCGACCAGGGCCCCGACGGTCATCCGGGGGTCCAGGGTGCTGGCCGGGTCCTGGGGCACGTACTGCACCTGCCGGCGGAACCAGCGCAGCCGGCGGGCCGGGCCCGGGGAGACGGCCCGGTCCCCGCAGTGCACGGTGCCGGCGTCGGGGGCGTCCAGGGCCAGCAGCAGCCGCAGCAGGGTCGACTTGCCCGACCCGGAGCTGCCGACGACCCCGAGCTGCTCGCCGGGCGCCAGTGCGAGGTCGACCCCGTCGAGGGCGGTGAGCCGCCCGGCCGGCGCCCACGGGCGGCGCCTGGGGAGCGGGTGGGTACGGCGCAGCCCGCGGGCCTGCAGCACCGGGGTGACGGTGGTCGACGGGACGGCCTCCCGGGCCGTCAGCACGGCGCTCACGCCACGGCCCGGGCGGCGTCGACCAGCTCGCGCAGGTGCGCCGATGCCGGGGCGGCCACCAGCTCGGCGGTCGGGCCGTCCTCGACGACCCGACCGGCCTCCAGCACCACGAACCGGTCGCACAGGGTGGCTGCGACGGCGACGTCGTGGGTGATGAACAGCAGGGCGCTGTCGGCGGTGTGCGCGTGCAGCAGCCGGACGACCTGGGCCTGGGTGACCAGGTCCAGGGCGGTGGTGGGTTCGTCGGCGACCAGCAGCCCGGCCGCCGACGCCAGCGCGATCGCGGTGCAGACCCGCTGGCGCTGGCCTCCGGAGAGCTCGCCGGCGACGCTGCGCAGCACCCGGTCGGGGTCGGTGAGCCCGACGTCGGTGAGCAGCTGGGCGGCCCGGGTGCGCAGTGCGGCGCCACGCAGGCCCCCGCGGTGGCGCAGCGGGGTCGCCAGCTGGGCGCCCACGGGCACCAGCGGGTTGAGCGCGGCCAGCGGGTCCTGGGCGATGGCGGCGACCCGGGTGCGGGCCGTGCGCCGCGCGGCGGGCACCCCGAGGACGTCGTCCCCGGCGACCCGGACGGCGCCGGTGGCCACCGCGCCGGCGGGCAGCCGGCCCAGCACCGCCCCGGCCGTGAGGGACTTGCCGGAGCCCGACGCCCCGATGAGCGCGACCCGGCTGCCGGCGGGCACGGTGAGGTCGACGCCGTGCAGCAGCCGGGTGCCGGCGACGCTGAGGGTCAGGCCGGACACCTGCAGCGCAGGTGTGACCTCGGCGTCGACAACAGGAATCATTGTCAGCAGGCTAGCCGAGGGGCGACGGGGGTCCCCGGCGGGGGTCAGTCCTCGTAGCCGTCGACGGGGGCCGGCACCGTCGCGACCGCGTCGGGGTCCAGCACCGGCTCGGGGTACCCCAGCGTGGGGTGCTCCCGCGACGGTGCGTACGTGCCGACGACCTCGACCCAGTCGTCGGCGGACCGCCCGGCCAGCAGCTCGTCGGCGTCGGGGCCCTCGAGCACGACCCGCACGGCCAGTGCGTCCGCGGCGCAGCAGGCGATCCGGATGCGGGTGACGTACCAGCCGCCACCGTCGCGCGGGGACAGGAAACCGACCAGCCGGATCCGACGGTCGCGCAGCGGCGCGGTGTCCGACTGCTGGGTCCGCACCGAGTAGCCGGCCAGCGTCATCGTGCGCCAGGACTCCCCCGGGTCGTCGGGTCCGATGCCCAGCGGCACGTCCCCCGGCGGCGGCGCGGACACCGGGGCGGTCTGCCGCTGCGCGGTGAAGGCGCCCAGCGGCCCGGGTGCGACCACGAGCAGCACCGCGACCGGGGCGAGCAGGAGCCAGGCCACCCGCGGCCCGCCGTGCTCGTGCGCCTGCCCGGGCCCGGCGTCGCGGCCGGGGCGGTCCCGCACCAGCCCGAGCAGCCCCACCGCGAGGACGACGGCCCCGGCGGCGACCAGCAGCGGCCGGAACCCGGCCTGCACGTACGCCAGGTAAGCCTCGGACAGCGAGACGCGCAGCGTCACCCCGCCCAGCAGCACCAGCAGCAGGTGCTGGGCCAGCCGGCTCACAGCAGCCACCAGCCCACGAGCGACCCCGCGGCGATCGCCACGACCAGGGTGACCGGGGCGAACCGGACGGCGAACCGGCTGCCGAAGGTGCCCGCCTGCAGCGCGATCAGCTTGACGTCGACGGCCGGGCCGACGACGAGGAAGACCAGCCGCGCGGTGAGGGAGAACGAGGTGAGCCCGGCCGCGACGAACGCGTCGGCCTCCGAGCAGATGGCCAGCACCACGGCCAGCGCGGCCAGCACCAGCACCGCGAGCACCGGCTCGGCGGCCACGGCGTCCAGCCACTCCCGGGGGACGACGACGTTCAGCGTGGCGGCGGTGAGGCCCCCGACGACCAGGTAGCCACCGGCGTGCACCAGGTCGTGCTGCACCGCGCCGAGGAACGCGGCCGCTCGGTTGCCGCCGGCCTCGTGCACCGAGCGGGCCGGCATGCGCAGCCACTCCCCCCGGCCGAACGCCGACCACAGCCAGCCCATGGTCACCGCGACCGCCATCGAGGCCAGGAACCGGGCCAGCACCATCTCCGGGTCCCCGGGGAAGGCGACCGCGGTGGCGACCAGCACGACGGGGTTGACCGCGGGCGCCGACAGCAGGAAGGCCAGCGCGGCAGCCGGGGTCACGCCGCGGCGGACGAGGCTGCCGGCCACCGGCACCGAGGCGCACTCGCACCCGGGCAGCACCAGCCCGGCGGCACCGGCGACCGGGACGGCCAGCGCCGGGCGGCGCGGGAGCGCCCGGGCGAAGAACGAGGGTGGCACCAGCGTGCCGATCGCCGCGGACAGCCCGACGCCCAGCACGAGGAAGGGCAGCGCCTGCAGGCAGACCGCCACGAACACCGTCGCCCAGGCGCGCAGGGCCGGTGCGTCGAAGGCGCCGGGCAGCAGGAACCGGGCGGCGACGACGACCAGCAGGGCCACCACCAGCACGTCGGTCGACCGGGTGCCTCCACCGCGGCCCCGGTCCAGGCCACTCCCCCGGGACGGACGGAGCCCGAGGTCGGGCGGACCGGACACGGCACCCACCCCCCTCGGTGAACATGGTTCCCACTACCGTTGTCGCGCACACTCTCGCACGACCCACCCCCCTGAACGAGGAGCTCCCGTTGGCCGAGTCGAAGAAGTCCCGCACCTCCGGCGCCGGGTCCCTGCTGCGCAAGGCCGTCGGCACCGTGGCCACCGGCGTCGTCGGCGTCCTGGTCGTCCGCGCCGCCGAGCGCGGCGAGTCCGGCAGCCTGCCGAAGAAGGCCGCCGTCGGCGCCACCAAGCTGGGCATCCTGGGTGCCCGCCGGGCCGAGACCGCGGTGGAGAAGGCCCGCCTGGCCGCCGGCGACGTCCGCGCGCAGGCCTACGCCGACCTGGGCGAGCAGGCCCCGCCGCCGGCCGACCGGGCCGCCGGGCACGACCACAGCCACTGATGGCCCGCCGCACCCCGGTCCCCGCCGTCGTCCTGAGGTCGGCCACCCCGGGCACCGGCATCGTCCACCAGGTCAACATCGAGCACCTGGCCCGCGTGGTCTTCCCCCGCCAGGAGGGCGAC